>JANJWE010000087.1 GCA_024709705.1 Flavobacterium sp.
TGATGTGTTGGAGGGATGTAAAGATTTGCATTTTGAAACCATTTTTGTTACCGCTTTTTCCGAATATTCATTGAAGGCGTTAAACCAAAGTGCGGCGTATTATTTGTTAAAACCCATTAGTATTGAAGAATTGATTTTGGCTGTCAACAAAGTACAGCAACAATTGATGAAGCAGGAATTGTTCAATCGAAATCAAATCATTGTACAAAATTTCCGCGAACCCAAAATCGAGAAGCAACAAGTCATTTTACCCACCTTAGAAGGCTTTGAAGTCGTGAAAATGGAAGAAATTGTTCGTTTGAGAGGCAATGGTAACTTTACCGACATTCATTTGGCCGACGGAACCAAAAAAATGGTCTGTCGTTTTTTAAAACACTTTGATGAATTGTTGGATTTTCCGTTTATGCGGGTGCATAAATCACATATTATCAATTTGAATTTTGTGAAATCATACCACAAATCATTAGGAGGATACGTTACCCTTTTTGATGAGACAGAGATTGAAATTTCGGTGAATTATAAGGAAGGATTTTTAAAAAAATTCAAGTAAACTACCCAAACAATTCCCCTACCACATCTTCAATCTTCGCTACCAATTTTACCTGAATTTGCGTTTCTTTCAGCGAAATTTTATTGTATTTCGAAACAAAAATCGTCGAAAAACCTAATTTTTCGGCTTCCAAAATGCGTTGCTCTACACGGTTTACGGGACGAATTTCGCCTGCCAAACCAACTTCTCCGGCAAAACAAAAGTCTTTTCCAACCGGAATATCTTCGTTAGAAGAAAGTATCGCGGCAACCACAGCCAAATCAATAGCGGGATCATCTACAGAAATTCCTCCGGTTACATTCAAAAAAACGTCTTTGGCTCCCAAACGAAATCCGGCACGTTTTTCTAAAACCGCTAAAATCATATTCAATCTTTTGGCATTATAACCGGTTGTACTGCGTTGTGGAGTACCGTAAACGGCGGTGCTGACTAACGCTTGAATTTCAATCATCAAAGGTCGCATTCCTTCTAAAGTGGAAGCAATGGCGGTTCCGGAAAGTTCTTCGTCTTTATGCGAAATCAGTATTTCGGATGGATTGGCCACTTCTCGCAAACCCGAACCTTGCATTTCATAAATGCCAATTTCTGCCGTTGAACCAAAACGGTTTTTAAGCGAACGCAGGATTCGGTAAACATGGTTTCTGTCGCCTTCAAATTGCAAAACGGTATCGACCATGTGTTCCAGAATTTTGGGTCCGGCAATGGTTCCGTCTTTCGTAATATGTCCAATCAACAAAACAGGTACATTGGTTTCTTTGGCAAATTTGATAAGTTCTGCAGTACATTCGCGAATTTGAGAAATACTTCCGGCAGTCGATTCGATATAATCGGTATGCAAGGTTTGAATGGAATCGATGATTACAATCTCCGGTTCCATTTCCTGAATCTGTTTGAAGATATTTTGCGTTTTGGTTTCCGTAAGAATGAAACAGTTCTCAAATCGGTTTTCAATACGCTCCGCACGCATTTTAATTTGTTTCTGGCTTTCTTCACCCGAAACATATAAGGTTTTAAAAGGTAGTTTTAAAGCAATTTGAAGTAAAAGGGTACTTTTTCCAATGCCGGGTTCACCGCCTAAAAGCGTTAAAGAACCGGGCACCAATCCACCACCAAGCACTCGGTTTAATTCGCCATCGGAAGTGTCTAAACGAATTTCTTGAGTCGAATCAATATCTTTAATTCGTAAGGGTTTGGGAGCTTTTTTTATTTCAGAAGTGGGTTTCCAAGCCGTTTTTTCTTCTTTTTGAATGATTTCTTCCACAATAGTATTCCATTCTTTACAAGCATTGCATTGGCCTTGCCACTTGGAATATTGGGTACCGCAATTTTGACAAAAGAAAGAAGTTTTGATTTTTGCCATTACTTCAATTGTTGTTTCATTTCTTCCGATTTGTCAAACATCATGTCTTTATTTAAGTCACCAATAGGTTCTTTTTGGAACGCACTGATATAATATTTTTGAGCTCTTTTAAAATCCTCTTTCTTTTCATACATCAAGGCCAAATGATAATCAGCCAACATAGATTTAGGATAATGTTTGCGAGCTAAAATGGAGAGTTCATCAAATTCATTATAGGCTTTATTTTTCAAAATAGCCGCTTCAATAGCTTTAAAATCATTCAAACGAATGGGCATTTTGATGTTTAATGATTTTTCCAAAGTTTCATATTTTTTGGATAGATATTCAACATAGCCATATTCCAATTTTACGATTTTCTCGTTAAACTCTGTGGTAGTAATGGGTTGGTACACCGAGAAAAAATGATACAAAGCATTGGGTATGGCATGCAAAACCAAAGAATAATGTGAGGCACCAATAAAGGAATCAAATTTATAAAACAGACTTTCCTTTTTAATATTCTTGATATTGATGTCTAGGGAATTGATGCGGTCTTGCATTTTTTTCAAATCTCCATCAGCGGTAGCTAGGTAATAGTAAATGTTTTTGGGGATTACGTTAAGCCGCTCTGCAATTCGGGTTTCCATATCAGGAGCCAATTCCGGACTTAGGATGATGTAGGCGTCAAATAAAGGATTGTCTTTATAAAGATAAAAATTGGCAAATCCGGCTGTTGTGTCATGACCCACAACTATTTTGAAGGGGGCAACGCGGTAGTTTTTTTCCAAATAAGGAACCAGTTCGGTTCCTAAAAACTCAAAAAAAGCGGCACCGGTTTCATAGGGAACGCCGTTTTCTTCATCATATTCACTATCTGCATAGCGTTCTTCATTTTTGTTTTGATTGATTCCAACTAAAATAACTTCCGGTAAATCATCCCAATAATTTCCAAATTTGAGAGCTCCTTGAATAGGTTCAAACAGATATTCACCATCTAAAATAATCATTAGAGGGAATTTTTGATTTTTGTCTTTACCGTAAGAGGAGGGAAGTTTTACATAAAATTCGCGGTCTACACCTAATTTTTTTGAAGAGTAAACTTCGGTCTGCGGTTGTGCATATAAATTAAAGGCGAAAAAAGCCAAAGCGAGTTTTAAGTAAATTTTCATCTTGATCTATTTTAATGTTATTGCAATAGGATAACCATTGCAATTGGTAGCAAGATAGTAATTTATTTGTTTTTGTTGAAAATTGGTAAGAATAAAAATGAGAGGGTACCCAAAATAACAACCATAAGGGTTTGCGATGTCCAAACCATCCAACCAAAAGCGGTTCCAGCGGTTTCAGGTATTTGATAGAGTAGAAGAATTTCGGACATTAAGAAAGGATAGGCTCCAAATCCCGAATTGGTTAGGGTAATGGCAAGGCCTCCCACAATAAAGGCAATGATTACCGTACTCAAAGCTAGGTTGCTGGTTTCCGGTAAAGCAAAAATAGTGATATAAAACATGAAGAAATAACACGCCCAAATTAAAAATGAGTGTACTATAAAAGCCCATTTGTTTTCCATATTCCAGATACTCAATACGCCGTCTAAGAGCCCTGCTATTTTTTCTTTGAAAAGGATAACCCAACGAAATTTTGAATACTTCAAAATGTAAAAACTCAATATTAGTCCTAAAATTCCAAGAATACCAATAAGAGAAAGGGTTTGTATGGAAACTTTATCTAAAACAAATTGTTGAAGCACGTCAAATTCCAAAAAGAAGGCCAGAATTATGAACGAAAGTAGAAAAATAGAGTCAACTATGCGTTCTGCTATAATGGTTCCAAAGGCTTTATCAAAAGGAACATCTTCGTATTTTTTGAGTAGAAGAGCACGAGAAACTTCGCCCGATCGGGGTACAGACATATTAACAAAGTACCCAATGCACACAGCCATCACATTTGTTGAGATTT
>JANJWE010000089.1 GCA_024709705.1 Flavobacterium sp.
GATACATTGTTCACACTTGCTCATTAGTGTTTGTTTTATTATTGGTATTTACAAAGATAATTAAAGTATGACAAATATCATATTTTAATTTTCATCCTTTTGTAACCTTTGTGACAGGTAAAATGAGCAAATTATGAACACTGGAAATTGTTTCCATTGTGGCATTGAAATCACTAAAAATGAAGAGATAATTTTTGATGAAAAAGCATTTTGTTGTAACGGTTGCAAGACCGTTTATGAAATCTTTAGTCAAAACGATTTAACTTGTTATTACGATTTTCAATCGGCACCCGGTGCTACACCACAAGATATAAAAGGTAAATATGATTTTTTAGACAATGAAGACATTGCTACAAAACTTTTGGAGTTCCAAGAAAACGCAACACATGTTGTTTCACTCTACATACCTCATATACACTGTAGCTCGTGTATTTGGATTCTGGAAAATTTACAAAAACTTCAATCAGGAATACTAACATCTCAGGTTAATTTTCCCGAGAAAAAAGTCCGTGTTACTTTTCATCCTGAACAAACTTCTTTAAAGAAAATTGTCGAATTACTAAGTTCAATTGGTTATGAACCGTATATCAGTTTAGAGAGTTTTGATACGGGTAAAAAAGACATCGACCGCAGTTTAATCTATAAAATAGGGGTGGCCTTTTTTTGTTTCGGGAACATCATGTTGCTTTCCTTTCCGGAATATTTTGAGGTCGAAGAATATTGGATTAACGAATACCGAGGTTTTTTCCGTTGGTTGATTTTCGGAATTTCCCTGCCTTCTTTTTTTTATTCTGCCAGTGGGTATTATGTTTCGGCTTATAAGAGTATAAAATCCGGTTTTTTAAATATCGATATTCCTATTGCATTGGGAATTGTGGTAATGTTCATCAGAAGTACGGTTGATATCGTTTTTGATTACGGTCAAGGTTTTTTTGATAGTATGACCGGACTGATTTTCTTTATGTTATTGGGAAAGTTATTCCAACAAAAAACCTACGCGTTTTTATCTTTTGAAAGAGATTATAAATCCTATTTTCCTATTGCGATAACCAAAATTCAAGCTGACGGTTCAGAAACCTCTGTACAAGTGTATGACATTCAAAAAGGCGATAGATTATTGATTAGAAATCAGGAATTAATACCTGTAGATGGTATTTTAATTTCAGATAAAGCCTCTATTGATTACAGTTTTGTAACCGGTGAAGCCGTTGCTATAGAAAAAAAATCAGGTGATAAAATTTTTGCCGGCGGCAAACAATTGGGTAAAGTTATTGAAATGGAAGTGCTCTTCTCGGTTTCACAAAGTTATCTCACCCAATTATGGAGCAACGATGTGTTTCAGAAAAAAGTAGCCATCAAACATAAAACCGTAACCGACACAATTAGCCGATATTTTACTCCGGCTTTATTGGGTCTCGCTTTTATATCATTTTTATATTGGATTTTTATCGATACAAGTACGGCTTTTAATGTACTAACAGCAATTCTCATTGTGGCTTGTCCATGTGCATTAGCTTTAACGGCTCCTTTTACGTTGGGAAATGTATTGCGAATTTTAGGAAGACGAAAGTTGTATTTGAAAAATGCTACAGTTATAGAGCAATTGGCTCAAGTGGATACTATTGTGTTTGATAAAACCGGAACCATTACCACAAATAGAAAAACGGCTATTACTTATGAAGGAACGCCTCTCAGCATTTTTGATTTAAAGCTTTTAAGTAATGCTTTGAGAGGATCCAATCATCCATTGAGTAGACGACTTTACGAATTTATACCCACGCAAATAAAAGTAAATCCTACCCTTTTTGAAGAAGTAATAGGTAAAGGCATTTTTGCCGAAATTGAGGGCAATACCATCAAAATAGGATCTTCTCAGTTTTTAAAAACGATGACTGAAAACACGCATAAAAAAACTAAAGTTCACGTAGAAATCAATGGGGTTTACAAAGGCAGCTATGTTTTTAATAATCAATACCGAGCAGGATTGGAATCGTTGTTTTTGCAATTGTCAAAAAAATACCAACTGGTAATTTTATCAGGTGATAATGATGGAGAACGAAAAATTTTAGAAAAAATGCTTCCCGATTCTACCGTTTTGGTTTTCAATCAAAAGCCGGAAGAAAAATTGAAATACATTGAAAGTCTTCAAAAACAAGGTAGAAACGTGATGATGATTGGCGATGGTTTAAATGATTCCGGTGCTTTGGCTCAAAGCAATATTGGAATTTCCATCTCCGAAAATGTAAATGTTTTTTCTCCCGCTTGCGATGGAATTTTAGATGCCACTCAGTTTCATAAAATCAATTTCTTCATGCAGTATTCCAAAAAAGCCATGCAGACCATTTACATGAGTTTCGGACTTTCTATTTTGTACAATATTGTAGGATTGAGTTATGCCGTTTCAGGTAATTTATCACCACTGGTTGCAGCTATTATAATGCCTTTAAGTACGGTAACCATTGTAAGTTTTGTAACGATTATGACCAATTTTTATGCGAGAAATTTTAACTCTGTAAAAGAAAAAGCAGAGGCATGATAAATATCATATTTTATAAAATCGAGTAGGGCTAATTTTGTTAACATAAATTTAAGGTATGAGTGTTATTTATATTCTAATTACGATAAGCATTATTGTGGCTGTTTTTTTTCTCTATGCCTTCATTAGAGCGGTAAAAAAAGGCCAATATGATGACGACTACACGCCATCTGTGCGAATGCTTTTTGATGATGAACTCAAAATCAAATCAAACAATAAACCAATACAAACAATTAAAGAAAAACAAGTATAATTATGGAGATGCAACAATTTTATTACGACAACAAAATTGTAAAGAAATTCCTCTACGCCTGTATCGTTTTTGGTGTGGTAGGGATGTTAGTAGGCCTCATTTTGGCTATCCTGTTTTTATTTCCCAATCTAACAGATGGAATATCATTCCTGAGTTTTGGTAGATTAAGACCTTTACACACCAATGCAGTAATCTTTGCTTTCGTTGGAAATGCCATTTTTGCTGGGGTCTATTACTCTATGCAAAGATTGTTAAAAACAAGAATGTACAGTGATTTACTCAGTAACATCAACTTTTGGGGTTGGCAATTAATCATTGTTGCTGCTGCCATAACTTTACCATTGGGTATTACTACTTCAAAAGAGTATGCCGAATTAGAATGGCCTATTGATATAGCAATTGCTTTAATTTGGGTAGTTTTTGGTATCAATATGATTATGACTATACTAAAACGTAGGGAGCGACATATTTATGTTGCCATTTGGTTTTACATAGCCACCTTTGTTACGGTTGCCATTCTCCATATTTTTAACAGTTTAGAATTACCGGTTTCAGCTTTAAAAAGTTATTCGGTTTATGCAGGTGTTCAAGATGCTTTAGTTCAATGGTGGTACGGACACAATGCAGTTGCATTTTTCTTAACGACTCCGTTTTTGGGTTTGATGTACTATTTTGTTCCTAAAGTAGCCAATCGTCCGGTGTATTCCTATAGATTGTCTATTATCCACTTTTGGTCTTTAATATTTATTTATATCTGGGCTGGTCCGCACCATTTATTATACACTGCTTTACCGGATTGGGCTCAAAATTTAGGAGTTGTTTTCTCTGTAATGCTAATTGCTCCATCTTGGGGAGGTATGATTAACGGATTGCTTACTTTAAGAGGAGTTTGGGATAAAGTGAGAACCGATGCTGTTTTGAAATTTTTCGTGGTTGGTATTACCGGTTATGGTATGGCCACATTTGAAGGCCCAATGCTTTCCCTTAAAAACGTAAATGCTATTGCACACTTTACCGATTGGATTATTGCACACGTGCACGTGGGAGCCTTAGCATGGAACGGGTTCATGACTTTTGGTATGATTTATTGGTTAATACCTCGTATGACTAAAACCAAATTGTTTTCTGAGAAACTAGCCAATTTCCATTTCTGGATCGGAACTTTAGGTATTATTCTCTATGCACTTCCGTTATATGTGGCCGGTTTTACGCAAGCTTCTATGTGGAAACAATTCAACCCAGACGGAACTTTAGTATACGGAAACTTCTTAGAAACCGTAACTCAAATTATGCCCATGTATTGGATGCGTGCTATTGGAGGAACATTATATGTTTTGGGATTATTGGTATTAGTTTACAATGTAATTCGAACAGTAGCTGCAGGTTCAAAAGTTGAAGATGAATTAGCCGAAGCTCCTGCCTTGGCTGTAATTTCTCCAAAACGACTAAAAGGTGAAAAATGGCATGCATGGTTAGAACGCAAACCGATACAATTTACCATTCTCTCTTTGGTTGCTATTCTAATCGGAGGTATCATACAAATTATTCCTACTATCGTAGTAAAATCAAACATTCCAACCATTGCTTCAGTAAAACCATATACGCCTCTTGAATTGCAAGGTCGTGATTTGTATATCAGAGAAGGTTGTGTGGGATGTCACTCACAAATGATTCGTCCATTCCGTTCCGAAGTTGTTCGCTATGGCGATTACTCAAAAGCGGGTGAATATGTTTACGACCATCCTTTCTTATGGGGTTCAAAACGTACGGGTCCTGATTTACATCGTTTGGGTGCTAAATACAATGACAATTGGCATTTCAACCACATGTGGGACCCACAAAGTACCTCGCCGGGATCTATCATGCCCGGGTACAAATGGTTGTATGATAACCAAGCAATGGATCATAGCTTGATTGAGAAAAAAATGGAAGTAATGGTTACTTTAGGCGTACCTTACTCTGATGAGGATATTAAAAATGCCCGTCAATCGATTGAAAAACAATCGGCCGAAATTGAAAAGAATCTTCATTCCGACCCTGATTTTGTAAAATCGTATGAAGAAAGTAAAAAGAACGCGGCAACTCGTGGTGACGTATTCGTTCCGATGAAAGATAGAGAAATTACTGCATTGATAGCATACTTACAACGTCTAGGTACCGATATCAAAGTTAAAGAAACCGCTCAAAACAAATAGTTATGCTCAAGTTTATCAAACATCACATGGATACCATTTCCGGAATAGAAATCTATCCAATTATATCTCTGAGTATTTTCTTTATATTTTTTGCCTTGCTTTTGGTATGGGTGTTTACTTATAGTAAAGACAAGATCAAAGAACTGAGTGATATTCCTTTACAAGAAGACTAATAGTAACTTTATACGTTTTAAAAAAATGAAAAAAATAATTCCATCATATGTTAGAGTTCCGTTGCTTTTTGCCATCGTATTGGGTGCAATGGAATATTTTATAGACTCAGGAGATAAGCCTGCCTTTATAGAGTACCCTATGGTTGCTCTATTTCTTGGGGTTTTCCTTTTTCTTTTGATTGCTATAGAAATTGTTGTGAGTGCTGTAGATAAAGTAACCTATCATTTACTTACCGAGGAACAAAAAAAGCAATTAGAAGAAGCACAGTCTATCCCGTTTACCGAAGGTAAATTTTACCAAGGTATCATGAAAAAACTCACGCGTTCTAAAGAGATAGAAGAAGAGCACGATGTATTATTAGATCACGACTACGACGGTATTAAAGAATTGGATAACGTTTTACCTCCTTGGTGGGTCAATTTATTTTATATTACTATAATTTTTGCTTTTGTTTATTTGGTTCGTTTTCACATAATTAGTGATTATACACAAGAGGAAGAATTTGAAACCGAAATGGAAATTGCCAGAGCAGAAATTGAAAAATACAAACTCACAGCTCCCGATTTAATGGATAAAGATAAAGTTACATTATTAACAGATGCTACAGCATTAGCCGAAGGTAAAGCCATATACGATGCCAAGTGTGTTGCATGTCACAAACCCGATGGAGGTGGATCTATTGGTCCCAATTTAACCGATGCCCACTGGGTTTTGGGTGGCGGAATTAAAAACGTTTTTAACACCATCATGGAAGGAGGACGAGAAGGAAAAGGAATGATTTCTTGGAAAGCTGAAATTAAGCCTTCAGATATACAAAAAGTTGCCAGTTACATATTGTCTTTGCAAGGTACAAACCCCAAAGATGCTAAAGCCCCAGAAGGAGATATTTGGATAGATGAAAATGCTCCTAAAACTGAAACCGCAATCGATTCTATTGCACCTGTAAATTAAATATATTAATTCCCAAATCCCGCATTGCGGGATTTGGTTACATTTAAAAGCCATGTCAAAAGTTAAAGACGAAAGTTTTAGAGATACTATAGGTACCATCAATCAAGAGGGTAAGAGAGCGTGGATTTTTCCCAAAAAACCCAAAGGCTTTTACTACGATAAACGGAAATTACTTAGTTATTTCTTACTTCTTTTTTTACTCACCGCCCCTTTTGTTAAAATAAATGGACATCAATTTTTAATGTTCAATGTTCTCGAAAGAAGATTCAATATTTTTAGTTTTCCATTTTGGCCTCAAGACTTTCATTTATTTGTAATTTCAATGATAATTGGAGTTGTAGGTCTGGCCTTGTTTACAGTTGCTTTCGGACGTATTTTTTGCGGCTGGTTTTGTCCGCAAACTATTTTTATGGAAATGGTTTTCCGTAGAATAGAGTACTGGATAGATGGGGACAGAGGGGCTCAAATTCGTTTAGCAAAACAAGAATGGAATGCCGAAAAAATAAGAAAAAGACTCACTAAATGGTTGGTGTTTTTCTTGTTTTCTTTCCTCATAGCCAATGTCTTTCTGGCCTATTTGGTAAGTAGTGACCGACTCTTGTTGATGATAAAAGAAGGACCGGCATTACACACAAGTACCTTAATAGCTTTATTGATTTTTACTGCGGTCTTTTATTTTGTATTTGCTTGGTTTAGAGAACAAGTCTGTATAATTGCCTGTCCGTATGGACGTATGCAAGGGGTATTATTAGACAATAAATCTATCAATGTGGCCTACGACTATGTTAGAGGAGAAAAAGAATTGGGTAGAGCCAAGTTCAATAAACAAGAAGATAGAGCAACCTCAGGAAAAGGAGATTGTATTGATTGCAAACAATGTGTACACGTTTGTCCCACCGGTATCGATATTCGAAACGGAACGCAGCTGGAATGTATCAATTGCACCGCTTGTATTGATGAGTGTGATACGATAATGGAAAGTGTGGGTTTACCCAAAGGCCTTATTCGATATGCCAGTGAAGATGAAATTGTAAAAAAAGAAAAATTTATTTTTACAACCCGAATGAAAGGCTATGCTGCTGTGCTAACAATTTTAATTGGAGTTTTAATTGGAATGCTCTTTCTTAGAAACGATGTAGAAGCTACTGTTTTGAGACTTCCCGGACAATTGTTTGAACATAAAGGCGAAAATATCAGTAATGTTTACACCTATAAAATTGTAAATAAAACGACCAAACAATTTGAAAATGTAACCTTTAAACTAATTGAACCTAAAGGCGAAATTATGGTAGTAGGAAAAACTAAACTTACCGTAAAACCTGATGGTATAGCAAAAGGTACTCTATTTATCGAAATAAATCCGGCTTATCTGGAAGGAGATAAAATTAAATTAAAAATTGAAGTGTATGATGGTGAGAATCTTATAGAAACCACTACTACCAACTTCATGGGACCAAGAAGTTTTAATTAATCAATTGCCTCAGACTTTAGATCGAAGCAATAAAAAAAATAAAAATTATGAAAATCAACTGGGGAACTGCTATTGTAATTGCATTCGGATTGTTTATCGGTTTTATATTGTATTTCGTATTCAAAGTACAATCCGATTCTACTTACGATCACGAATTGGTGGTGGAGGAATATTACAAACAAGAACTCGTGTTTGAAAAACAAATGGAGAAAGAACAAAATGCTCTCAATTTAAAAGAAGATATCACCCTTGAAGCCTTCTCAGAAGGACTAAAAATACATTTCCCGGATTCTATGAATCATACTGCAATTAAAGGAAAAGTGTCCCTATACAGACCGTCTAACCAAAAACTGGATTTTGAAGTTCCGATTTCTTTGTCCGGTTCACATTTGCTCATACCTAAAAGTAACTTGTTGGGCGGTCGTTGGGACATTTCTATAGATTGGACCTATCAAGGGAAAGAATTTTTAACAAAGAAAACCATTTATTTGTAAGAGGTAATGGGTAAAAGGTAATGGGTAATTGGTCAAAATCACTACCCATATCTTATAACCCATCACCCATCACCCATCACCCATCAATGCTCTACACGGCCCTCATATTCGGATTAATCAGTAGTTTCCACTGCATAGGAATGTGTGGGCCTATTGCTATGATGATTCCGGTAGATCGCAATAATGCTCCCAAAAGAATAATTCAAATTTTTCTGTATCATTTGGGCAGACTCACCGCCTATGCCATGTTGGGCTTGTTTTTTGGAATGCTAGGGAGAGGTTTATTCTTAGCCGGATTTCAACAGCAATTATCCATAGTAGTAGGTGTTTTGATGATCTTGTTTGTCTTAATTCCTGAACGAAAATTGGCTCAGTACAATTTTTCAAAGCCCATTTACAAAATCATTTCCAAAGTAAAAAGCCATTTGGGAGCTCAATTCAAAAGAAAAACGTTCGATGCTTTATTTACCATGGGTTTACTCAATGGTTTTTTACCATGCGG
>JANJWE010000096.1 GCA_024709705.1 Flavobacterium sp.
ATTTGAGTGGAAAGGATCTTCATTTTCGGGTAAGTTAAAAACAATTTATATTAAAGAAAATGATAGCATTACTCAAAAACAAATTATTAATAATGTGGAGGCAAATGCTTACATTACACTGAAAGACACCTTAAATGGTACAAAAATCGTTTGGAATTGTAAAGGTACTCTTGATTTTTGGGGTAAAATCAAAACCTTTTTCTTCGAAAATCAAGAGGATAAAATTGGTGCTGTTTTTGAAAAAAGTCTTTATAAACTCCAAGATGTACTGCATCACGAAATTAGTCGATATTCTATTGAAGAAAACGGTATAGTATCTTTACCCAAAGAATATTTTTTAAAACAAAAAGTGGAATTAAACCCGGAAAACTTTTACAGTAACTTACAACAATTGATGCCTGAATTAGAAAACTTCGCTGTTTCAAATTCTATTTCTTCCAGTCAACCATCTTTTATCAGTTACACATCAAACAATATTTCTAAAAATCCACTTCGCCTGGAAATTGGAGTTCCCATAAAAGAGGTTATTTTCACTTCGCAAGAAAGTCAATTTACATGTGATAGTATTCCGGCACACCAAGCCATCAAAATCACTTTAAAAGGCGATTATTCGCATACCCGAAAAGCTTGGAAAAAAGCAATGGAATATTTGTTAAAAAACAAACTTGAAGCATCGGATAAACTTAGCTATCGCGAAGTTTATGTCAAAAATAATAGAAATATAAAGAATCCCTCCGAATGGTTGACTCATATTTATATACCGCTAGCACAGAATAGCCGGGTTAAAGTTGTGGCATCGGATACTCTCCCATCTAGTGAATAAAATACACGATTAAACTTTTACAACCAATTGATGTCTTACTCTAAAAGTAGATTTTGCAAGACGAAAAAGATTTTGTTAAAGAACTAAAAGCTCCCGAAACGCAACAACAAGCGTTTAAAAAACTTGTGAGTCTATATCAAAAACCGCTTTACAATCACATCCGCTCAATTGTTATAAATCACGATGATACTCATGATGTTTTACAAAACACTTTCATAAAAGTTTTCAGAAATATAGATTCATTTAAAGGGGATAGCAAAATATTTTCATGGATTTACAGAATTGCAACCAATGAGTCATTGACCTTTTTACAACAAAAGGCAAAGAAAAATAATAGTTCCGAAAGTGAATATCTCAATAAGGAAATAGATAAGATGGAAGCTGATGTTTATTTTGAGGGTTCTGAAATTGAAATAAAACTTCACCGAGCAATTGCTACATTGCCTGAAAAACAGCAATTAGTTTTCAAAATGCGATATTATGAAGAAATTAAATACGAAGATTTAGCCGTAATTCTGGAAACTTCCGTAGGTGCCCTTAAAGCTTCCTATCATTTAGCGGTAAAAAAAATAGAAAAGTATTTAAACTTAAATTAAACCAACATCCCAGAAAAGTGTCTTATTAATATGAAATCAATTAAATTAAATACCAAACCTAGAATTAAAACCGGATTTACTGTCCCTGAAGGATATTTTGAATCTTTTTCTGAAGAATTGATGAACCAAGTCAAAGATAGAGATTCTAAAGTTATTCCAATAAAGTTTAGATTTGTTATCAAACTCAGTGTTGCTGCCAGTATTGTACTATTTTTAGGTTTAGGTACATACTTTTACATAGAAACAAAATCTGAAAATGATTATACCGATCAAATCGAGTTGTATTTAACATCAAATACTCAATTAACCACCCACGATATTGTTTACTTTATGGAGTATTCCGATGTAAGCTCTCTTGAATCCAAACACAATTTACACCCTGAAGAAATAGAAGGATTCCTTTTAGATAGTTATGAAATAGAAGAAATAATTACACATTCAAACGAAAATTAAAAAACATGAAAAAATATTTTCCCCTACTTTTAGTAGTTATATTTATGCAATCCTTTGCGGTACAATCACAACCATCAGGTAAAAAAGAGCGGGTAAAAGCCATAAAAACGGCATTTATAACCAGTGAACTTGGACTAACCCCTTCAGAAGCAGAAAAGTTTTGGCCAATTTACAACGCCTTTGAAGAAAAACAATTTGAATTACGTCATGAAAAAATGCGTTCCTACTTGAATCGAATGAAAAACGATGTAGACCAATTGAATGAAAAAGAAGCAGGACTACTTTTGACTCAAATGGAAAGTATTGAGGACGAATTGTATCAAATTCGCAAAAAACTTATTCAAGATTTACGCAATGTACTTCCTGTTCACAAAATCATAAAACTACGTAAAGCGGAAGAAGATTTTAATAGGGATTTATTACGCCAAATGAGAGAGAATAGACCGTTACCGAAACGAAATTAATTTTATTAATTTATCGATTAAAGGTTAATTTATCAACTCTGTTTTTTCCAGCTGCTATAGCAACGTGTTTGTTTAAGAAACGTAAAGTATGGTAATTTGTATTCGCACTGATTTGTTTCCATTTTATACCGCTATCATCCGAAAAATATAAACCCTGAGAGCTAACAGCTATCAATTGTTTTCCTCCGGAGTTGGGAACAAATTGTATGCAAGAAGTATAACCCGGTCCTTCGCCCTCACCTATTAATGACCAAGTTTTACCTCCGTCTATGGTAATGGCTTTGTTTTGAGTGTTTGCCGTCTGATTTTCATAATCACCACCGGCTATAATACCTATTGTATCATCATAAAAATCAGCTGTAAAAATACCACTCATTTTAGTTCCACTTACAATTGGAGTCTCATAAACCTTCCAAATTTTTCCTTTGTCTCCAGAATGAAAAACTCTGGCGTGACTTCCACCTGTAGTTATCCAAGCATGCATTCCATGAACTACTAAACCGGTGTTGCTTGCTGCAAAACCGTATTCATCTGCAAACAAAGGGGGTAAAAGTTGGTTCATTTTTTGCCAAGTCCTTCCTCCATCTCTTGTTATCAGAATAGAGAGTTTGTTGCCTTGTGGGTCTCCCACAGCAATTCCGGACATTTCATCCCAAAATTGAATAGCATTGTAAAAAGCACCATCTTGTTTATCTTCAAAAACTAATTGAGAAGTATTATTCTTTTTATCAATTTTATAGATTACCGATGGTTTTTCGGTACTCAATAGGAAAATGTTTGAACTGTTTTGTGCAATTCCTCGAAAATGAGGACTTGTCTTATCGTGAATTATAGAATCCTTAAACCTTTTATTGTTTTCTAAATCATAATATCCATAGGTACCCGTACTTGTAGCATACCAAATTAAATTTTTAGAAATAGAAATGGCTCTAACACTCATTGAATCCGAAATCAATGATTCTATCTGGACATCAACAATGGGCAATCGTTCTGCAATCAAAACTTCTTTAGGTGCTTTTTCACAACAGATAAATGATAGTGCAAAAAGAACAAAATAAGAAAAACGCATAATCTTATATTTTTTTCAAATATAGAAAAACAAAAAAATTAACAAGAAAAATTAGTGCAAAGAGTAAAAATTAACGTTGAAATTCATTTTGGCACAAATATTGGGTAGAGATAATTAAAGTTTGAGTATCCATTTCTAAATCAAAAGACTATGAAAACAAAATTTTATATATTATTTGCCATATGGGTTGGGATAACCGATATGCATTCACAAGATAGAACTACCGTAAGAGCAAATTCAATAGATATTAGTGACAATTTAGATCTAAGAGCTATTGCACACATATTTGGTGAGTCATCCAATTTAGAAGATTTTGAAAGACGTCTAAATAATCCAAACAACCCCATTTCAAATTTGGATTTGAATAACGACAATCAAGTAGACTATTTAAGAGTTATTGAATCTGTAGAAAACAGAACCCACTTGATTATAGTTCAAGCCGTATTGGAGAGAGATATTTTTCAAGATGTGGCAACCATTGAAGTAGAAAGAGATCAATCTAACAGAGTTCAAGTACAAATTGTTGGTGATGTTTTTATGTATGGTCCAAATTATATTTATGAACCAGTATATGTTTACACTCCTGTAATTTACAATACATTCTGGGTTTACGGTTACAGACCCTACTATTCGCCTTGGTATTGGGGGTATTATCCCGGCTATTTTTATGCATGGAACCCCTTTCCTATTTATCATTACAGAAATCATGTCAATGTATTTATAAATGTTAATAATACCTGTCATTATGTAAACCATAGAAGAAGTAGCCGGGCTATTGCCTTACATCAAAGTAGAAGAGCCAATGGATATGAAAGAATGTACCCAAATAGAAGTTTTAGCAATAGAAATACCGGATTTTCTAACCGATATGAATTAACAGAAACCCGATCTCAATCTGGTGGAAGATCTCAAAACTATGGAAGCACAAATGGAGTAAGAAGCAATCAAAACAATTCTTCGGCTTCAAACTATACGCCAAAAAATAATGCATCTCGTTCGAATGGGACATATCAAAACACCTATTCCAGCACACCTAGAACAAGAAATGGAAATACAACCACTAATTACACTAGTGAAAATAATTCCACATACTCGCCAAGAAATAATTCAAATCCAAGAAGTAATCAAAGTATAGGTTCAAATGAAAATAACGCGAGTAACAGCCAATCGATTCCAAGAACAAATCAATATTCTGGAAATCAAAACAACCCGAGAAGCACAAGTAGTTATTCTAATCCAAGAACCAATACCAGTTCATCAAGCACATACTATGCCCCAAGAATAAATCAAAATAATTCTTCGGCTCAGAATAGTCCAAGAAGTTCAAACAGTTATTCAAGTCCAAAATCAAGTCAAAGTCAGTCCTATCAATCATCTCCAAGAAGCAATCCAAGAACCACAACTGAGTATAACTCTTCTGTTGGTTCCCCCAAGAGTACCTCAAGTAGTCCAAGGGTTCAAAATTACAACCAACCCAGACCCAGTGCTCCTAGTGGAGGTAGCCGACCACAGATAAGTTCAACTCCGAGAAGTCAGAGTGCAGGACAAGGTAGTTCTGGTAGAGGAAATTCGAATGGTAGAGGATAAAATTTATAAAGGCGGTTTTACATTAACCGCCTTTTTTATTTTAGTAATATCCCGATTCTAATGAAAGATAAATAGAAATAAAGTGAGATATTGAACCCAATAAAACAAAACAATGCCAAATAGCGTGGTAATAATTTTTATTACTTTTTACAAAAAAATAAACTCCAGAGGTGTAAAAAACACCTCCAATCATGACCCATATTAAAACACTTTTAGGCATAGTTTCAAGCATGGGATTTGAAATAAAAAGTATCATCCAACCCATTAATAAATAAAGAATTAAGGATACTATTTTAAATCTTTGGGTAAAAAACAACTTGAAAACAGTTCCCAAACCTACCAATCCCCAGATTACGGATAAAAAAACAAAGGAAGTTTCTGCTGGTAAATACCTTAATACCAATGGAGTGTAGGTACCTGCAATTAAAAAATAGATACTTATGTGATCGATAATTTGTAAACGACTTTTCTTTTTTCTGTTTTTGGAATAATGGTATAAAGTGGATGCCGTGTAAACAAAAAACAATCCGAAACCAAATAATACTACCCCTAAAAAGATTTTAAAATCGTAATACAAATAGGCAATTTCAAAGAGTATTGGCAAACCCAAAAAACAAAAAAGTACCCCAACTAAATGTGTCAGGGTATTGTAAACTTCTTCATTTTGGGTTTGAATACGTTTTTCCATTTCGTAAGAAAGTACTAGCTTTCAGGCTACTAAATTATGAATAAGTACAAATACTACAAAAAAAATGTAATTTTTCTTAATCTTTAATTTTAAATACTTTTTCCAAAATATCATCCATCAAACACCATTTGGTTAAGGATGATTGTAATAAATTGGCTCCCACAAAAGCAGTGAACCACAACCAATTTTGGTTGACATAAATGGCTAATAAAATGCTGATAAGGATAAAGGTTCCTGCGATGCCGCGTACGATTCTGTTTTTCATTTTTTTAAAGTTCTAAGGTTCTGTGGTTCTAAGGTTCTGAGGTTGGGTACTATTTTTATCTTAGTTCCTCAGCACATTAGTCCCTTTTATATAAATTTTTCGATGTTAAAAGTCGCCAAATGCACTTTGGATTGGGTTTCTAATTCTTTATTGAAAGCAATAATCAAATCATATAATTTTTCCAAATTTTCAACAGGAACGAAAGCATAAAAAGCAATGGATTCGTTTTCATTGACTTCACTTCCAAACCAATTGGAAGCTAATGCTTCTTCTGATACGTCTTTAAATCCGGTTACGTTACGATACGAATAGGTTTTCACACCGGATTCTTTAAGCAAATGCTGTATCTCTCTTTTGAAAGAATGGACAGCGGTTATAAGGACTAATTTCATTTTTTAAGGTTCTAAGGTTCTGAGGCACTAAGGTTCTGAGGTTTTACTAATTACTATACACTATGGACTAAGGACTAATCACTAAGGACTACTCACTATTCTTCTCCCATTTCTTCCGTTCGGTGATATAATAAATCAATGGAACAACTATTAAAGTTAATAATGTAGATACAATCGCTCCGGCTACCAACGAAATAGCTAATCCTTGGAAAATCGGGTCAAATAGAATAATCGATGCTCCAATTACAACGGCTCCTGTAGTTAGTAAAATAGGTGTTGTTCGCACTGCTCCGGCTTCAATAATGGCTTGTTTGATTTCGATCCCGTCGTTTAACCTGATTTCTATAAAGTCGATTAAGAGAACCGAGTTCCGTACCATCACACCGGCCAATGCAATCATTCCGATGAAGGATGTGGCTGTGAAGAATGCTCCTAACAACCAGTGACCTAATACAATTCCCACCAAGGAAAGTGGAATGGCCACCATCATCACAATGGGGGTTTTAAAGTTTTGAAACCATCCCACAATCAACATATAGATAATGATGATGACTACTAAAAAGGCAGCCCCTAAATCGCGGAAAACTTCTAATGTAATTTGCCATTCACCATCCCATTTTACGGTGAAATCATTTTCATCTGCGGGCTGTTCCATATACAATTCATTCACTTTGTAGCCTTTGGGAAGTTGCATTTTTTCCAATTTCTCATTCATTCCCAAAATCGCATATACTGGACTTTCTAATGCTCCCGCCATATCGGCCAATACATATACTACGCGTTTTTGATCTTTACGGTAAATCGTATTTTGTAAGGTATCGGTAGTTACTTTAACCAAATCACTCACTGGAACCACATTGCCTCGACTTCCTTTAATTTTTACATTTTGAAGGTCTTCGATAGAAGTTTTATCTGCATCGTTTAAAGATAAAGTAATGCCAACCGGATTGTTTGACCGTTCGTCATACAAATGAGAAACCGGCATTTCACGCAATAAATACGTCAAATTCCCAACCACTTGTTGCGGAGCAATTCCGTTTAACATGGCTTTTTCTCGGTCAATTTCCAATTTGTATTCTACTTGAGGAGCTTCTACCATCCAATCGGTATCCACCACATCGGAAGTATTTTCCAAGATGGATTTCACTTGATTGGCCACTTTAATTTGTTCCTGATAATCAGGTCCGTAAACCTCTGCTACCAACGTGGAAAGCACCGGTGGTCAGGGAGGAACTTCAACAATTTTTACATTAGCTCCATACTTTTGTGCAATTTTTTGCACTTCAGGACGAACCAGTTTCGCCAAATCATGACTTTGCAAATCACGGTCTTCTTTGTGCAACAAATTCACTTGAATATCAGCCATGTTGCTTCCGCCACGCATATCATAATGACGCACCAATCCGTTAAAGGTTATCGGAGCTGAAGCCCCAATGTAATTTTGATAATCTACCACTTCTGGAACGGTTGACAAATATTGAGCAATTTCTTTGGTAACCGCTGCGGTGCGTTCTAAAGTGGTTCCTTCCGGCATATCAATCACCACTTGGAATTCATTTTTATTGTCAAACGGCAACATTTTTACAGCAACCGATTTGGTAAAAAACATGACCACAGAACCTACTAATAATACAATAGTTACCAAAAACATTGCATTACGTTTTTTAGAATTATCCAATAATGGTTGTTCTATTTTTTTGTAAATTCGATAAATCCAAGACGTTTCTAAACCTTGTTCTTCTTTTTGTTCTTGCTCCTCTTTTTCATGCAATAAATGATAGCCCAAATAAGGTGTTACGGTTAATGCCACGAATAAGGATAACAACATCGCAATAGAAGCTCCAATAGGCATCGGACTCATATAAGGCCCCATCATTCCGGAAACGAAAGCCATCGGAAGAATTGCCGCAATAACCGTAAACGTTGCCAAAATAGTTGGATTTCCTACTTCATTAATCGCATAAATCGCAGCTTGTTTAAACGGCAATCGCTTCATTTTGAAATGCCTATGCATGTTTTCGGCGATAATAATACTATCATCCACCACAATTCCCACCACAAAAACCAAAGCAAAAAGCGTGATTCGATTTAACGTGTAGCCCAACAAATAATAGCTAAACAAGGTTAAGGCAAATGTTAACGGCACAGAGAAGAAAACAACCAAACCACCTCTCCAGCCCATAGCTAACATAACCAAAACCGTAACCGCAATGATGGCAACACCTAAGTGCAACAACAACTCGCCTACTTTGTGCGAAGCCGTTTCCCCATAATTTCGGGTTACTTCTACCTGTACATCATCCGGAATAAGTGTTTTCTTTAAGGCTTCTACTTTATCCAAGATTTTTTCGGCAATTTTCATCGCATCAGCACCTTTTACTTTAGCAATTGAAATGGTTACAGCGGGGTACTCTGAATTATAAGTTGTATATTTTTCATTGGCTTTTCCATAACCAAATGAAACATAGTTTTTTGGAGTTTGCGGTCCATCTTGAATAGACGCCACTTGTTTTAAATAGACCGGTAAATTGTTGTTAACGCCAACTACTAAATTTTCAACATCTTCTGAAGTGGCTAAAAATTTTCCGGTGGTGACTAAATACTCCGTATCGTTTTGCACAAACGCACCCGATTGTGAACTCCCATTATTGGCTTGAATCATTTGCATGATACTTAAAGCATCCACTCCATTTTCCGCCATTTTATCTTTGTCTAAAACCACTTTCAATTCCCGTGTTCTACCGCCAATTTCTTTGGTAATGGCCACATCTTTTACTTTTTCAATTTCAGAAGTCACTTCTTCTGCCAGTTGTCGAATTTCAAAATCATCGTATTTTTCACTCCACAAGGTTAATCCCAACATTGGAACATCATCGATTGAGCGGGTTTTTACTATGGGTTGCATTACTCCTTCCGGGAAAATGTTGCGGTGTTTCATCAATTCATCGTACAATTTCACATACGAATCCTCACTGTTTTCACCTACGTAAAATTGCACCACCATCATGGAATAACCATTCATCGCCATGCTGTGAATGTGTTCTACCCCTTTGATGTTTCCGATTACTTTTTCTAACGGTTTCACCACTCTGCTTTCAATTTCTGAAGGGCTTGCACCCGGATACATCACCATGACATCCGCCATGGGAACATTAATTTGTGGTTCTTCTTCTCTTGGAATTAAGAACGAACTATACGTACCAATAATCATCAACGCCACCATTAATAAAATGGTTAGTTTTGAATTGATAAAGAAATTGGCAATTTTACCTGATATACCTTCTTGCATAATTTTAATGTGTTAATTTGACAATGTGTCAATATGTCAATTGACTAATCGGCTAATTGACCAATCGGCTAATTAATTTGAACTTTAGCTCCGTTGAACAATTTCCCTTCTGCTGAAATGATATAGGGTTCTTTGGCTGACAATCCGGAAAGTACTTCAACTTTATCGCCATAATTTTTACCGATACGTAACCATCTCAAAATGGCAACATTTCCACTTCCAACGGTATATATTCCGGTAAGTTGACCTTGTTTTACTAATGCTGAAGTTGGTACTATAACTTGTTCTGAAACTGTTGCATTTGCTTCTTTTTCAATTGGAAATTGCACATTGACAAACATTCCGGATAAAATGGCTTTATCTGTTGCGTCTAAATTGACTTTCACTAAAAATTGTCCGCCTGTGTTTTTGGCTGATAAACTTACTTCAGATACTTTTCCGGCTACTTTTTTATTCATTGATTTAATGATGATGGAAACCGGCATGCCTTGTTTAATTTTTGAAATATCACTTTCAGAAACCATTGCGGTTACTTGTAATTTACCTGAACCTTCTACACTTACTAACGGCATTCCAGGATTGGCCATGTCGCCTTCTTTGATAAATGTGTTGGTTACCACGCCGCCAAAAGGAGCTGTAATGTTGGCATAACTAAATTGAGCCATGACTTCATTTCGCATTTGTTTGGCACCTTCTAAACCGGCTTTTGCCATTTCAAATCGAGCGGTCATGTCGTCCAACTCTTTTTGAGAAGCACTTTGTTGATTGAACAATGCTACAAAACGATCGTAATCTTTTTTGGCATTGTTATAACCAGCTGTTGCTTGTAAAATAGAAGCATCCACTTGTGCTTTTTTGGCTTGTAAATCGGTGTTGTTAATGCTAACTAACAATTGACCTGCTCCTACTTTTTGTCCTACTTTTACATGAACTTTGGTTACGTAACCCATCATTCGGGTGCTGACATTGGCACTGTTTTCGGCTTCAATTTTACCGCTTGCCGTTACAAATGGACTGGTTGAATTTTCTACTATTCCATTTACTATTACAGCAATTGGAGGTAATTCTTTGGTTTCTTTTCTATCGCTTCCGCAGGAAAATAAAAGAGCTGCTGAAAAAATAAGTAGAGAGGTTATTTTGATTTTCATAAGATTGTGATTTAGTATATTGATTTGTTTAATGCTATTATTTAGTTAAAAATTCCAAATACATTTTGGTGAAATTGTATTCAAAAACTGCTTGTAAGTATTCTAATTCTTTTTGAGCCGTTTGTGTTTCCGTCATCAATAAATCAGACGTTTTTTCTAAACCTTGAGCAAAACGATTTTGGCGAATTCTAAAACTTTCCTGGGTTTGTTCAAAAGCCAATTTGGAAAGAGCCACTTTGTTTTGAGCATCGGCTAATTGGCGATTGGTTTTGTTCAATTCCAGCTGACTTTGTTTTTTGTATTGTTCAGC
>JANJWE010000098.1 GCA_024709705.1 Flavobacterium sp.
TTTATTCTTCCGCAATTGCACTTGGGTTCCTTCACCACAATCAATTAAAAACATACGGTTTTTAATTTCTAACACTTGAGAAGTGGGATTGGTAATGGTGCGTGGTGTGGCGGCGTAACAGCCGAGTATGGTGAGTTTCACTATTTTTTTGTTTCAGGTTTCAGGTTTCAAGTTGAAAATCATATTTAAAAAATTTCAACTCAAACTAATTACTCTCAACTCCGATTAAAACCCCAAATCACGTTCAATTTCTTCCATTTCAATGATGTCGTGAGCTTCTAAAAGTGTGGGAACAACCGTTAATTTGGCCGGAATGGCATTAAAATCTATTCCATCTGCTACAATAACAAAGGATTTTTTTCCTTTTTTATGCGTTTTTGACAAATCGCCAAATAACTTAATTTGCTTCAAATCAACCGATTTGTCCATTGACATATCCAAAATTAAATTCTGATTTTTAAAACTATTGTGTTGCGTTGTGACTTTTTCAAGAAAAGCTAAACAATCCCCTTGGGTGTTTTTTAAAATGGTAGTATGTCCTTTTTGATCGACTTTCATTATTTTTAGTTGCTGAGATTCTGAATTGCTGAGTTACTAAGATATGAAAAATTACTTAATCTTGGAAGCCAAAAGGTAAATTACCGCCATTCTGATTGCAACTCCGTTTTCTACTTGATCTAAAATGACAGATTGTTTGGAGTCGGCAACATCACTGGTAATTTCAACACCTCTATTAATTGGCCCGGGATGCATGATTACAATTTCTTTGCTCAATGAATCTAAAAGTACTTTATCTACCCCGTATTGTTGTGCATATTCGCGTGTAGAAGGAAAATAATTGACTTCCATTCGTTCGTTTTGCACACGGAGCATATTGGCTACATCACACCATTCTAAAGCTTTTCTCAAATTGGATTCTACTGAAACACCCAAACTTTCAATATGTTTGGGAATTAAAGTTTTGGGTCCGCACACTTTTACTTCTGCCCCTTGCATTTGCAAAGCAAAAATATTGGAAAGAGCTACACGAGAATGCAATATATCACCCACAATTACGACCTTCTTTCCTCCTACTTCACCCAATCGTTCTCTAATGGAATAACTATCTAACAAGGCTTGTGTAGGATGTTCATGGGCACCATCGCCGGCATTAATAATACTTGCCTTTACATTTTGAGATAAGAAATAAGCGGCTCCGGGATGCGAATGCCGCATAACCACCATATCTACTTTCATGGCCAAGATATTGTTAACGGTATCAATAAGAGTTTCTCCTTTTTTTACAGAGGATTGTGCTGCAGAAAAACTAATCACATCGGCAGAAAGCCTTTTTTGAGCGAGTTCGAAGGATAATTTGGTTCGGGTACTGTTCTCAAAAAAGATATTGGCAATAGTGATGTCACGCAAGGAAGGAACCTTTTTTATGGGTCTGTTAATCACTTCTTTAAAATGATCAGCAGTTTCAAAAATCAATTGAATGTCTTCCGGCTGAAGGTATTTGATACCTAATAAATGGTTCACACTTAATTCTTTCATTCTATAGTATTCGATTGTTCGATTGTTGGATTATTCGATTTTTCGATTATTGGATTATTCGAACTTTCTAAAAATCTAAAAATCCGGTAATCTAATAATGCTTTTAAACTAAATATACGGTGTCTTCGCCTTCGTTTTCGGTCCAGCAAACTTTTACTTTTTCATTATTAATGGCATCTACCTGTCTACCCCTGTAATCCGGCTGAATAGGTAAATGGCGACTAAAACGTCTGTCGATGAGTACCAAAAGCTCAATTTCGCTTGGCCTTCCAAAAGATTGAATGGCAGTCAGAGCAGAACGAATGCTTCGTCCGGTGTAAAGTACATCATCTATAAAAATCACTTTTTTATCTTCTACAATAAAATCGATTTCGGTTTTATTGGCTTCCAAGGGTTTGTCACCTCTGCGAAAATCATCTCTAAAAAAAGTGATATCTAGCAATCCGAATTGAATATTTTTAATTTGGTATTCTTCCTGTAACAATTTAACAATACGCTTAGCTAAGAATGAACCTCTGGGCTGCAATCCTATTAGGATTGTATCCGAAAAATCAAGGTGCTTTTCAATCAATTGACAGGCCAAACGATGGAGAATGATATTGACTTCTTTGGAAGTGAGCAATACTTTTTGACTCATGGTAGTGTGGTTTGGAGTGTAAAGATATACTTTTTTTGGGACTTACATTCTAAAAAAAATCCCGAAACAAGGTTACGGGATTACTATATTATGCATACATTTTTTTTCTTAATTCTTTGATTTTATCATCTTCCAAATACTCATCAAAGGTCATATATCGGTCTATAACCCCATTTGGAGTAATTTCCACAACGCGATTGGCAACTGTTTGAGCAAATTCGTGGTCATGTGTGGTGAACAAAACCGAACCTTTGAAATTCTTTAATGAGTTATTGAATGCTTGAATCGATTCCAAATCCAAGTGATTGGTTGGTTCGTCAAGCATCAATACATTGGCACGAAGCATCATCATGCGTGAAATCATACAACGTACTTTTTCTCCACCGGATAAAACACGTCCGGTTTTAAGTGCTTCTTCGCCGGAAAAAATCATTTTTCCAAGGAAACCACGAACATATACTTCATCGCGTTCTTCTTCGGTTTTGGCCCATTGGCGTAACCAATCTACCAAAGTGTAATCGTTTTCAAAAAAAGCATGATTATCGGCAGGTAAATAGGATTGCGTGGTGGTAATTCCCCAATCAAACGTTCCTGCATCTGCTTTTAAATTGCCATTTAAAACTTCATAGAAGGCAGTGGTAGCACGAGAATCTTTGGAAAACACCACTATCTTATCGCCTTTGGCCATATTTAAATCAATATTTTTAAACAGAACTTCTCCCTCAAGTGATGTCGTTAACCCAACAACATTTAAAATTTGATCACCGGCTTCTCGTTCTTGGTCAAAAATAATGGCCGGATATCTTCTGCTGGAAGGCTTAATCTCGTCTAAATTTAATTTCTCAATCATTTTCTTACGAGAGGTAGCTTGTTTAGATTTAGCTACGTTGGCACTAAAACGACGGATAAATTCTTCCAATTCTGCTTTTTTCTCTTCTGCTTTTTTGTTTTGTTGAGCACGTTGTTTTGCAGCTAACTGGCTACTCTCATACCAAAAGGTGTAGTTTCCGGAGTAATGCGTAATTTTTCCAAAATCGATATCGGATACATGCGTACATACGGCATCCAAAAAGTGACGGTCGTGTGAAACCACTAAAACCGTATTTTCATAATTCGCTAAGAAATTCTCCAACCAACCAATGGTTTCAAAATCCAAATCGTTGGTAGGCTCATCCATAATCAACACATCCGGATTACCAAAAAGAGCTTGAGCTAAAAGCACACGCACCTTCAGTTTTCCTTCCATTTCACTCATTAAAGTATAATGATAATCGGCAGAGATTCCTAAATTAGACAACATGGAAGCGGCATCAGAATCGGCATTCCAACCGTTCATTTCTTCAAATTGCACTTGCAATTCCCCAATTCTATCCGCATTGGCATCATTATAATCGGCGTACAAAGCATCCATTTCTGCTTTTACGGCATACAATACTTTGTTTCCCATTAATACCGTTTCCAAAACGGTATGTTCGTCAAACATATTGTGATTTTGGTTCAAAACCGACATTCGTTTTCCGGGTTCCAAAATAACTCTACCCGAAGTGGGTTCCATTTCACCCGAAATAATTTTCATGAAAGTAGATTTTCCGGCACCATTGGCTCCAATGATACCATAGCAATTGCCTTGGGTGAAGGTAACATTTACTTCATCAAACAAAACTCTTTTACCAAATTGAACCGATAAATTTGAAACTGTTAACATGTAATTTTTTTTAAAAACGTTGCAAAATTAGGAAAAATAAAGCACTTAAATGCCCCCTATTTAGAATAAATATAGGTTTATTTTAACTGTCTGTTAACAAGATAGAAACCTTAGAAAAAATACATTTGTCTAAATTAATGCCACAAATGGTTGCCTATAATACAAAAATACTATTTTTTTTACAAACTTTTTGTCTTCTAAGTCTCTTCACCAGTTGTCAAAAAGAGTTTAACGACTCTAATTTCACAGCTTACTTTGGAGGAGAAGTGATTAATCCTACCACTAATTATGTTTTGTTTTTAAAAGATGATGTGGTGATTGATACTTTATATTTAGATCAAAAAAATCAGTTTTTAAAGAAATTTGATTCTTTAGCACCCGGATTATACACTTTCAAACACGAACCGGAATACCAATATGTGTTTTTTGACAAAAATGATAGTTTGATGGTTCGTATTAATTCGGTTGATTTTGATGAATCGGTTGTTTTTTGTGGTAGAGGAGATGAAAAGAACAATTTTTTAATGGAATTGTATTTAAAGAATGATGCCGATCGAAAATCTATGTTTGATCTTTTTGATTACGACATTACTCGATTTCTAAAAAGTTGCGACTCGTCGTACCAATCCAAACAAAAATTTTATACCCGTAAAAAAAATGAAATCAATTGGTCTGATGATTTCGATTTGTATGCCAAAACTATGTTGGACTTGAATCATTTCGCCAAAAAAGAAATCTATCCGGTGGCACATAAAATGCGAATGGGTGTTAATGTGAGTAAAGATTTACCTCAAAATTATTATGACCATCGAAAAAAAATTGACTTTAACAATAACTTGCTTATACATTATTCTCCCTTTGTTCGTTACTTGACGCATATGATGAGTAATATTTCATTTCAAAAAGTAAGTCCATCTACTCCCGAAAATGAAATCTTACAAATGAGTGTAACCAAATTAAACATAGCAGATACTTTGTTCAAACAAGAATCTGTCAAAAACAAAATTCTAAAGAATATTGCTTTTAGTTACTTATTAGAAGATCAAAGTATAGAAAATAATAAAATTTTCTTAACCCGATACAATCAACTTTCAAATGACACGGAATTGGAAAGTGAAATTAATAAAATAGGGCAATCTATTCAATCTTTGAAACCCGGTAATGTATTGCCTAGTGTAACATTACTAGATTTAAACGGAAATCAAATCAAAAGTGAATCGTTATTTAATCGTAAAACGGTGGTTTTCTTTTGGACCGAAAATGCTACCTCTCACATTTCGGCAGTACACAAAAAAGCAATAGATTTTAACAAACAGTATCCCAATTACCAGTTTGTTGCCATTAATATAGATGAAGATCAAGGTAAATGGAGAAAAGCTCTCGAGAACTATTCATTCGGAACGATAAATGAATTTAGAGCTGAAAATTTTGAAGATTTAAAAGAAAAATGGGTGATTACCAAGTTGCATCGAACCCTGATTGTAGAACCCAATGGGGTAATCAAAAACGCTTTTGTAAACCTTTTTGATATCAACTTTTCAGAAAATTTAAAATAAAAAAATCCCGCTGGATGGCGGGATTTAAAATTTATTCTTTTACCGATTTATTATTGATTAGCCTTAGCGTGATCTGCAAGGAATTGAGCCAATCCGATGTCGGTTAACGGGTGCTTTAATAATCCTAAAATGGCAGATAAAGGTCCGGTCATTACATCGGCACCTATTTTGGCACAATTGACAATGTGCATGGTGTGACGAACAGAAGCGGCCAAAATCTCGGTTTGATAGCCGTAATTATCATAGATCTCTCTAATCTCTTCAATTAAAGCCAAACCATCTGTAGACACATCATCTAATCTTCCAATAAAAGGAGAAACATAGGTTGCTCCGGCTTTGGCTGCTAATAAAGCTTGACCGGCAGAGAAAACTAAAGTCACATTCGTTTTGATTCCTCTATCCGAAAAATATTTACAGGCCTTAACGCCTTCTTTTGTCATAGGTAATTTTACCACGATTTGCTCGTGTAATTCTGATAATTCCTCCCCTTCTTTAATCATACCTTCGTAATCGGTTGCGATTACTTCGGCACTTACATCTCCATCAACAATAGTGCAAATGTCAACATAATGTTTTAATACATTGTTTTTTCCACTGATACCTTCTTTGGCCATCAAAGACGGATTGGTAGTTACGCCATCCAAAACGCCCAAAGCTTGAGCTTCTTTAATTTGTTCGAGATTGGCTGTGTCAATAAAAAATTTCATATTTGAGTTGTGTTTTAATTCGGTTGCAAAGTTAGTATTTTTGTTTCAGGTTTCAAGTTTCAGGTTTCAAGTTTTTCTTCAGGCAAGCGTTCAATTTATCTCACGCAAAGTCGCAAAGTCTCAAACTTCAGACTTCACTTTGCATCTCTGCGTCTTTGCGAGATTTTCTTTTATTTTTTCTTTGCATGAAAAAAATATACTAAGTGCTAACTTCAATTCAAAGCTTATAATGCTTCATTAACATCCTTTCATACATCTTATCCGGTAAAATACGTTTTAAAACAATTGAAAATCGTTGAAGAAAACTACCCACTTTGTAATGCACATTGGGTTGTTGGGTTTCAATAATTTTAATTATAGCAAAAGCCATTTCATTGGGATTACTTCCTGAATCTACGTGTTCGTCCATCATTTTTAAAGTGTTCCCGTATGGAATTTTATAAGCAGAGTCTTCTTTTAACGGAGCATGATACCGTCCTGAAGCGATATTGGTAGCAAAATCACCCGGAGCTACATTGGTCAATTGAATCCCGAATGGCTTGACTTCCATACGAATGGCTTCGGTTATGAGTTCCAAAGCTCCTTTGGAAGCTGAATATACGCTTCTGTAAGGCAATCCCATGTATCCGGCAATGGATGTAATGTTGATGATTAACCCCGATTTTTGGCTTCGCATTTGCGGCAAAACGGCTTTGATTACTTCAATTGGGCCAAAAAAATTGGTTTCAAAATTGTTTTTGATTTCTTGGGTTGGAATTTCCTCCAGCGGACCGGTGATTCCCACTCCGGCATTATTGATTACCACATCTAACTTGCCTTCCTTCTGAATCAATTCGGAAACGGCTTGGGCAATGCTATGCACATCACGAACATCCAGTTGCAATAATGGAAAAACGGATTCTTTAACTTGTCTTGGGTTTCTACTGGTTCCATATACGGTATAACCTTTTTGATGTAAAAAAGTACCTATAGATTTACCAATTCCGGAGGAACCACCCGTGATAAGAATAACTTTTGACATGCTTCGTAATTTTAAAGCAAATATACTAATTAGTCCTGAGTACTTTGAGAAAGGATTTAGGAATAACAAAGGTGTTGAATCCGAAGTTTGAAAAAAAAGAAGAAACGAAAAGAAGAGGAAAAAAAATTCGTTACTTTCAAAAAAAAAATGGCAAGCGACCTACATCGCACCGCTACAACCGCATACCTTTGCTGTGTTCCCACCCTGGAGGAGTTTGCAGGAGCTGGTCGTGTAGGACTTGCCGATGCAAATATACAATCTTTTTATGATTTTACAAGGAAAATACTGGGTTCAAATTGTTATATTTGTCCATAACATACTGTTTGAAACCATGAAAAACTATAACTTATTCTCATTCATTTTATTAGCTATATTAATTGGAAGTTGCGAAGACAAGGAAAAAGATAAATCGGATTGGTTTTTATTGCAAACCACTCAAAACAAAGTCCAATTTACACCCCAACAAACGGCCGTATT
>JANJWE010000101.1 GCA_024709705.1 Flavobacterium sp.
ATTCGACATCCAATCGAGTAGAAAAACGGTACAGATTTTCTTTTATTTGTTCTTCAATCAAAGTTTCATCAGAATCGTGTTCATCTTCTATTTCACCAAACAATTCTTCAATAATATCTTCTACCGTAATCATACCGGATGTTCCACCGTATTCATCCAAGACCACAGCAACGCTTTTTCTTTTTTTGGTTAAAACATTCAATACGTCTTTAATAAACATCGTTTCGGGCACAAATTCAACTGTCATTAACACAGATTTGATCGTTTTGGGTTTTTTAAACATTTCAAAAGAATGTACATAACCGATAATATCATCCAAAGAAGATTGGTAAACCAAAATTTTTGAATAGCCCGTTTCAATAAAAATATCACGAAGGTCTTTAACTGAATCGTGAATTTCTACTGCAACAATTTCGGTTCTCGGATTCATGATATCTCTGGCTTTTACCCCAGAAAATTCTAAAGCATTTTGAAATATTTGAATTTCAGAATCAACTTCTTTTGAATCGTCTACTGTATTCATTTGTTCGGATATGTAATTCCCCAACTCTACTTTACTGAAAAAAAGTTGCGTTTGGTCCCCGTCTGTTTTAAAAACCCTTTTTAAAATTATATCTGAAATCCATATAATAAAAGAGGTTAAATAATATAACAATTGATAAAAAAAATAAGCTGGGACTGCAAATATCTTAACAAACGTATTGGCGTAAATTTGAAAGAAGACTTTGGGTAAAAACTCGGCTGTAATGAGTATTAAAATGGTTGACAACAAAGTTTGCACCATCAATACTGAAAAAGGAAGGTTTAAACTGTTTGAATATTCCGGATACAACCAACTTACGATTAAATCACCCATTGTAAAACCGTAAATAACCAAAACTATATTGTTTCCAACCAACATAGAAGCAATAAACTTGGATGGTTTTTCGGTAATTTTATTCAAAATTTTGGCAACTAATCCGTCTTGCATCTTTTCGATGCCCAAGAATACTTTGTTTGAAGAAACATATGCAATCTCCATACCGGAAAAGAAAGCCGATAAAAGCAAACAGATAACAATTACACTAATTTCAAACAAAGCTTTATTTTTTGGTGTTGTTCATTTTGTTAATGAACTTTCTTCTGAAGAAAAACATAAAAAGTGCCATTGCAGCAAAGAAAAACATCAACCAAGGGTTTCTTTCTTGGGATTGAAAAGAATCTATGCCTAAATAAATAAAAAAGGCAAAAGCAAAAAGATAAAAATATTGAATGTATTTGAGATAAGCCATTACTGTTAATTTAAGTTTACAAGTTATTCTGCTTCGTTGATTTCGGCATAAACTTTTTGGAAATTGATGCGATTAAAATCTTTGCTGAAATCTAATCCTTGACCGGAGGTGTTTCCTTTCAAAGGGTCTGTAAATTTAAACTTTTTTTCGGTAAAAAACCATTCATTTTTTTGGTCGTAATACAATTGTTCGGTTTCTAAGAATTGGCCTCCATCTGAAGTCATTTTTACATTTCCTTGCAAATCGATTATTTGAGTGCCTTTAAACGTTATGGCATAATCTGATTTGATAAAATTTTTCTTCCCATTTTGATCATATAAAGTTACTTCAACGCCTTTTGGAAATTCCATAAAAGGATACTTTTCGTTACCGTAATCAAACATTTTAGGACTTACAAGAACTGCTTTAATTCTTCAGGAATCGGTGTATTTCAAATTGATAGTGTCGGCTTCACCGGTTGCCATAAACTCAGATACATTAATTTTCTGAATTTCTTTAAAATTACTTTCACATGCAAAAAACAATGTCACAGCAAAAACTGTGACACTATTTTTCAATATTTTTTTAAGCAATGACATAGGTATTACAAATTGGGCACCGCAACGCTTTTACCAACCCAACATTTGAAACTAATAGTTTGACCGGCTCTTCCGGAGCTAAAAATATCTTGTTTGGATGGAGCCAATTTATCATAAGATGCGGCAGCAGCAGTACCAGATGCCGTTCCGGCTTTACGGGCTGTTTGAGCAGCTAACCAATAAATAGCTCTCTTTTCAAACGGATCATCACCACATTCGTTTGCACTATTGGCATACAACTGAGCAATAAACACATAGGCTTCACCAAAAGAAGGCTTGGCTGCCAGTGCTTTTTCAGCATAGGCTCTAGCTTGAACTTTATTGGAGTTCCCATAAATATTTCTTGCAATAGTATAATACACATTTGCTTTCTTATTGTTGTCTTTTTGTAATTCAGCCGATTGGTTGAAATACTCCAATGCTTTTGCTGTGTTTTTCTTAGTATAAAACGAAACCCCTAAATTGTAGGCAGACTCTGCCGTTGGATTTAAAGCATGTAAAGCATCTGATATTTTTGAGAACAATGGATCTGATGAACATCCTTTTTTGTCTAAACGATCAGCAGCTCTTTTCAACCATTCTGCATCTCCTTTTTTCTCTTCAAAACTTCCACCTAAAAATGGAATAAGTCGGTCGCAAGTAGATAACTGTGCAATTTTATTATCCATACTTGTTCTGATCGTTTGGAAAGCATCTAGGTTGATTTGATGATTGCTTTTTGAAGTGTTTTCTTTGTCGGATAATTCCACACCACTCTCTTCTTTTTGCAACAATATATCCAAAGCATCTGAAACTTGTTTTTCTTCCTCTTCAATTTTATCTGATATCATATCGTATTTAGCAAATAAATCTTGAAGTTTGATTCCTTTGGTTCCGGCTTCAAAATCATTTACATAAATTTCGAAGTATACATATAATGCTTTGGGGTTAGAGAAATTGGCACGGTCATTTTTGAAAGCATCATCTAACAATTGATAAACTTCTGCTGGTGTTCCAACATTATTTTCAAAGTAAGCCATTGCTTTTTTAATACGATTTCCACGTCCGTTATCTGGGAAATGGGTATCAAATTCTCCTAACATTTTAACCAGCTCTTTTACTTCTGCTTCTTTATCTGCAGGTGTTTTTGCTTTGTCAATTCTGTGGTTTAAAATTTGTTCCCCTCTAATGTAAATTGCTTGATGAAAACTCGGACAATTTTTTCGAGTATACATCCATGGCTCATAAGCACTATCAAAATCTTTAGCTTTACAAAGCTCGTTAAAGATTGATAATTTTTCAGCACAATCAGCAGGTGTTTGAGCACTACTGCTAGTCATTCCAATTATTAAGGCAAATACAATACTTAATGTAGTTTTCATAATCTTAAAAATTTCTGTATTATTCATATTTTCTTTTAACAAACCATTTGTCGTTTAGTGACAAGCCTATACTTACATTTAAATAATTTTCTTCTATCAAACCGGCGTTGGTTGTTCCGCGTTTTCCGAACTCTACTCCAAGATTAATATTAGAAAAAGAACCTGTAACCGGTAGACCTAGTCCAAAAGTTATGCCATAATTATTTATCTGCTCGTTTTTTAAAACCAAACCTGTGTTTTCATAGTTAAATCCACCCCTATAAGTAACTCTTTTAAAGTAACTGGTAAAAGAGGAATAATTAGGAATATAAAAACCTCCAAAACTGAATTTTTGGCTGTTTTCGAAGCGGGCATTTTGAATATCATTGAATCGGTTTCCAAACTGACTTGACTCTTGAAGTGTAATTTCAGCTCCAATTCCCCACTTTTTCTCTTCACCAAAACCTAAACCAAAACCAAACTTAGACGGTATCTTTAGGCGGGTATTCGAAACGGGTATTTCTTCCTCAACTTGTGGAATTTCGCCAAAAACAGGAGAAAATAGAACCGTTGCAATCGTTCTTTGATTTTGTAAAGTTAATTTCCCTTCAGGTGCATACACAAAACTTGAAAACAAGGTATGTTTTTCACTTACTTTTCGGGAATACATTAATCCGAAATTCACATTAACCCCGCTAATGTTACTCTCATTTATTTCGCGTGTTCCCAATTCTACTCCTGTAATGTAAGTTGAATTCTTTGTG
>JANJWE010000144.1 GCA_024709705.1 Flavobacterium sp.
TAACAACAACCCCAAAGAATTAAAAAACACCACATCTGTTGGAATTGGTATTGCCTACGAAATAAGTCCTAAACTGAAAATCAGATCCGGATTGCATCAAATCAATTTTGATTATTTAACCAATAATGTAGCTTTTTACCCTGGTTTAGATTCCCGATTAATGTCTACCGTAAACTACAATACTCAAGGAGCTACCATTATAGTGCAAGATGCAGTGGCCAATTTTTCCAGCATTAATACCACCTTAGAAGGTTCACTAGAGCAACGTATTGGCTATTTAGAAGTGCCGTTGGAAATTTCATACCAACTTTTAGATAAAAAATTTGGGATTCAAGTTATTAGCGGATTGAGTACCTTAATTCTTCAAAACAATGAGATTTTAGTAATTTCTGATGGGTTTTCAGCAGCTTTGGGTAAAGCCAACAATCTCAACACAGTACATTTCACCTCAAATTTAGGTTTAGGAATGCACTATCAATTCAACCGTTCATTTAGAGCTACTTTTGAACCCACTTTAAAATATCAAATCAATCCATTTAGTCGAAATGACGGTGGTTTCCGACCTTATTTCATCGGACTATACTCTGGAATAAGTTATCGCTTTTAAAACTTTAGTTAAGTTTGTTATTGTTACGCCATTAACAATAACGTTAAAAAAAGAGCACTCAATAGTGCTCTTTTTTGTATCTTTAATCCAAATCTCATCCTATGAAAAAAGTCATTCTCTTTGGATTCGTTTTATTGTTTTTTTCATGCAAATCCACTTCAGATCAAGAAATAAAAAACATAGACCATGCTATAAATCAATGGCACAAAGCTGCTGCCGAAGCTGATTTTGACACTTATTTTAATCTCATGACAGACGATGCCATTTTTATTGGTACAGACGCTGGTGAAAATTGGAACAAAAAAGAGTTTGAAATCTATTCAAAACCTCATTTTGACAAAGGAAAAGCTTGGACATTTCATTCATTGGAAAGAAATGTTTATACCCATGAAAACCAAAAAATAGCATGGTTTGATGAACTACTTGATACTTCATTTAAGATTTGTAGGGGCTCCGGGGTTTTGGAAAAGGTAAACGGAACTTGGAAAATAAAACACTATGTCCTTTCAATGACCATTCCCAATGAAAAAGCAAAAGACGTTGTGACTACCAAAGATTCTCTTGAGAGTATCTTCATTCAAAAATTAAAATCAAAAAAATAATACGTTACTAAAACCACTCCATCTATTTTCTCGTATCTAAGAAGAACAAACTCAAAAATTCTTAGTTATGAAAATCAATAGAAAGGTTAAAATGCTCTTGGGTACATTCTGCGGAATTGTTCTCTTTCTTTTTATCGTTTTGGTTGTACACATTGCTACCGTTGAGCCGGTTGAAATTGATAATGCAACCCTTCAAATTAGTCGTATAGATTTTGAAACCCCTTTAGACTCTGTAGAAACTATAGAAGTTCATCGCAATCTAAAATCGATAAACGGTGTAAAAAATATTAAAATTTTCTCCGAAAAAGGAATCGTTGTTTACTTTCACGACAATCGTGTGGTGAATGCAGAACACGTTTTCAATCAATTTTCTTCACTAGGAAACTACAAAGCTAAACCGTTTATAGTATCTCAGGAAATAGCTTCTAAAAAAGTTTGTCCAGCTATGAATACCAATAGCTTTGGATACAAATTTTCACGTGGAATTCAAAGAATCTTTAATTAATCTAAAATAAATCAGTTATGAAAAATGCAACCAAATTATCTGTTTTCCTGTTGTGCTTATCTGCAGGATTCACCTTTTACTCGTGTAGTGATGACGACAAAACAACTCCAACAGAACTATCTCTTTATGAAAAACTTGGAGGATTTAACAAAGTTCAAGACCCTAATAATCCAAGTCAAATGATTGAACAAGGTAGACTGTCTTACCGTTCTGTTGTTGATAGTACAATTACGCTAATTGTAGCAGACATTGTGGCTGGTTCTGATGGAAATCTTGGGGCCCACTTTGCACCTGTAGTTGCCGAAGTATCCAGTGGAAACGCAACAAATGTTGCGGTTTTAAGTAAAAATCTCACCGATTTTTTCTCTGCTAATACGGGTGGAGGTGCCACCAATACATATTCCGGTTTGGGAATGGTTGCCGCTCATGATCCGGCTCAAAATCCGAGAATGGGTGCAAGAGCAAACAATGCCGATTATGACAAATTTATAGGCTATGTTGGGGCTGCAGCCGGACTTAATGGTGTTACAGACCCTGAATTGATAGGAGAAGTTGTTACGGTATTAGAATCATTAAGAGCCCCTATTGTACAAGAATAAATACTAAAAGCAATTCTAAAAAATGAAAAAGCCCCGAAAAGTATAGAACGTTTCGGGGCTTTTTTTTATTTAAGGTTCTCCAACATTTCAACTGTCATAGAATCCATTTCATAGTGATGTTTCCAATTCCAATCCTTGCGAGCATGAGAGTCATCTATAGAACCCGGCCAACTGTCGGCAATTTTTTGACGAAAATCAGGATTATAGGTTATGGTAAAATCCGGAATGTGCTTTTGAATTTCTGCTGCAATTTCTTCAGGTGTAAAACTAATTCCGGCTAAATTATAGGAGGAACGAATTTTAATGTTTTCCGAAGGTGCCTGCATGATTTCTATAGTTGCTCTAATAGCGTCATCCATATACATCATCGGCAAACGTGTTGTCTCCGATAAGAAACATTCATATTTTTTGTCACTCAATGCTTTGTGGTAAATATCTACCGCATAATCTGTTGTACCTCCTCCCGGAGGTGTTGACCAACTTATTAATCCCGGATATCGAACACTTCTTACATCTACACCAAAAATGTTGTGATAATATTCACACCATCTTTCACCCGATTGTTTTGAAATACCATAAACCGTGGTGGGTTCCATAATTGTATATTGTGGCGTATTTTCTCTTGGCGTAGTAGGGCCAAAAACGGCAATACTTGAAGGCCAAAATATTTTTTTAATTTTTCCGGCTTTGGCCAAATTCAACACATGAAAAAGAGAATTCATATTCAAATCCCATGCAAAGGCCGGATTCTTTTCGGCAGTTGCCGATAATAAAGCTGCCATCAAATAAACTTCCTCTACTTGATATTGTTCAATAATGTGTTCAATTTGATTAAAATCTAAGGCATTAAGTACTTCAAAAATACCTTCGTTTACCACATCATTGTTTAGTTTTCTAATGTCTGAAGCAATTACATTCTCTACGCCATACATTTTGCGTAACTGATGGGTCAATTCTGTACCTATTTGTCCACAGGCACCAATAATTAAAATCTTTGTATTCATGTGTTGTATTTTGATGGTACAAATATAACGTTTTCGTATCTGTACTGTAAGTAGATTTTTGGAAAGCTTTAACGCAATAAAGCAAGATTCAAATTACCTTTGTATTTTTACAACTAAATTTCAGCTCATGAAAAGACATCTCATTTTTCTTTTTATTGGTTTCTTTTGTTTCGTTTCTTGTGAAAATAACAACAAGGAACGATTGGTTCTTCAAGAAAAAGAAGAAGCTAAAAAAGAAATGGTATTTAAAAAAATTAGTGAATCTTGGCGGTTTAAAACCCTACTAATTTCAAATGACGCTGAAATTCTTTTGAAAAATTGGGCTCAATGGCGTTTGTTTGTAAATGAATTAAACCAAAAACCTACCTATTCTTTAAGTGCTTTTCAAAAAAAATCTAAAACACTTACCAAAAAATCTCAAGAACTCTTAGAAAGTGTTCCTGCCGAATTTAGTGCTCCCGAATTCAAAAGTAGATTTCTTGTTCTTCAAACTAAGTTTCAATCTCTGGAGTTGTACTTAAACTTAAATACGATTCCACCTCAAAAAGTTATCGACTTAATCCAAGAAATTAACCTTCAATTGAACTCTATAGAATTACAAATTAACGAATGGGCGAGAAAAAAACAAATCCCTTTAGAGCAAGGTGAAGTCGACATGATTCGAATGTTAGACACTTCGAGAGCCGTTCGTGAAAAACCAAAAAATCTAGACTAGTTGAACGTTTCAAATATTTCTTCCGCCTATAATTATTCTGCTAAAATTATTCAATTAGCAGAAAATATTGCCGTTCCCGAAAAAAAAGTGCAAATCAAAGGATTGGTTGGTTCTTCGCTTTCATTTGTTATTCAGGCTCTTTTTGAAAAATCGGAATTGCCTTTTTTATTGCTTTTTAATGATAAAGAAGAAGCGGCTTATTATTTGAATGATTTGGAAAACCTCATCAACGACCAAGATGTGCTGTTTTATCCAAGTTCTTACCGTCGACCGTATCAAATTGAAGAAACCGATAACGCCAATATTTTACTTCGGGCCGAAGTGTTAAACCGCATCAATTCCCGCAAAAAACCTTCGATTATTGTGACCTATCCCGAAGCTCTTTTTGAAAAAGTGGTTACCCGAAAAGAATTGGATAAAAACACGTTGAAAGTGGCTGTCGCAGACCAAATTTCGATTGATTTTATCAATGAAGTGTTGTTTGAATACAACTTCAAACGAGTAGATTTTGTATCGGAACCCGGAGAATTTTCCGTTCGTGGCGGAATCATCGATGTCTTTTCGTTTTCCAATGACAATCCGTACCGAATTGAGTTTTTTGGCAATGAGGTCGATAGTATACGAACGTTTGATGTGGAGACGCAACTTTCTCTCGAAAAACAGAAGAAAATCTCCATCATTCCCAACGTAGAAAATAAATTTTTACAGGAAAACAGAGAAAGTTTTCTCAATTATATCCATCCAAAAACTGTTCTTTTTATTCAAGAAACGGAAATGGTTTTGAATCAATTTGATAAATTATTCGAAAAAGCAACCGAAGCTTTCGGCAAACTTTCGAATGAAATCAAACAGGCATCTCCAGAAGAACTCTTCATCAATCAAGCCACATTTGTAAAAAAAGCTCTCGATTTTTCGATAGTTGAAATCGGATTGAAATCGGTTTTTAAATCCGAAAAAACGATAGAATTTCATACGAAACCACAACCTTCGTTTAACAAACAATTTGATTTATTGTTGAATGATTTGAACGAAAATCACTTTAACGGAATCAAAAATTACTTGTTTTGTTCCAACGAAAATCAAGCCAATCGCTTTCATGATATTTTTGAAAGTTTGGATGAAGAAAATCACGAAAACATCCGAAAACAATACAAAACCCTTGTTTTTCCGCTTTTTCAAGGTTTCATTGACGAAGAAAATCAATTGGCTTGCTACACCGACCATCAGATTTTTGAACGGTATCATAAATTCAATATCAAAAATGGTTATTCCAAAAAGCAAACCATTACGCTTAAGGAATTAACCCAGCTTTCGGTTGGCGATTATGTCACACATATTGACCACGGAATCGGGAAATTTGGCGGTTTGCAAAAAATTCAGGTGGAAGGCAAAATGCAAGAAGCCATCAAATTGGTGTATGCGGACAATGATATTGTGTATGTGAGCATTCACTCGCTACACAAAATTTCAAAATACAACGGCAAAGATGGAACGCCGCCCAAGATTTACAAATTAGGTTCAAACGCTTGGAAAGCTTTAAAACAAAAAACCAAAGCTCGAGTTAAACACATAGCATTCAATTTGATTCAATTGTATGCCAAAAGACGTTTGGAGAAAGGTTTTGCCTGTGCACCGGACAGTTATTTGCAAAAAGAATTGGAAAGTTCGTTCATTTATGAAGATACTCCGGACCAAATTACGGCTACACAAGATGTAAAAAACGACATGGAACGTGACCGCCCGATGGATCGATTGGTGTGTGGTGATGTGGGATTTGGTAAAACCGAAGTTGCCATTCGTGCCGCATTTAAAGCTGTTGATAACGGAAAACAGGTTGCCATTTTGGTTCCAACAACTATTTTGGCTTATCAGCATTTCCGAACGTTTTCGGAACGATTGAAAGATATGCCGGTTACGATTAACTATTTAAACCGATTTAGAACCGCCAAACAAAAAACCGAAACGATAAAAGGTTTGGCCGAAGGCAAAGTAGATATCATTATTGGAACTCATCAATTGGTTAACAAAGATGTAAAATTCAAAGATTTAGGTTTATTAATCATTGACGAAGAACAAAAATTTGGCGTGAATGTAAAAGATAAACTCAAAACGATTTCGGCTACGGTAGATACGTTGACCTTAACTGCCACTCCAATTCCGAGAACGTTGCAATTTTCGTTAATGGCAGCAAGAGATTTATCGGTCATTACAACACCACCGCCCAATCGTTATCCCAT
>JANJWE010000171.1 GCA_024709705.1 Flavobacterium sp.
CCTTGTAAAATGTTAGACAAAAACACGTTTCAAACCAAGGAGTTTGCCGAGTATATCAATGCCAATTATTATGCGGTAAAATTCAATGGTGAAGGAAATTCAGTAGTGAATTACAAAGGCAAAAAATATTCCAATCCCGGCTATGATGCCACTAGAAAGGGTAGAAATAGTATGCACGAATTTACAGGTTTTTTACAAGTGCAAGGCTATCCTTCTATGTATGTAATTGATGCAAAAGGTGAAATTGCCAAAGTAATAGTAGGATATTATCAAGCAGAACAACTTTTACAAGAATTAAAATCTATTTAAATATGAAAAAAGTATTGCTTATTGGATTCATTTTGTTTTCAATGACCTCAGTAAGTGCTCAAGAACTTACATGGCATACCGATATTAATAAGGCTATTGAAATTTCGTCACGTACCAAGAAACCAATGCTTTTGTTTTTTACCGGTAGCGATTGGTGTGGATGGTGTATCCGTTTGCAAAATGAAGTTTTCAAAAAACCGGAATTCCAAGAGTGGTCCAAAAATGTAGTTTTAGTTGAATTGGATTTTCCGAGAAGAACTCAGTTGGAAGAAAAATTAAAGAATCAAAATGCTCAATTGCAACAAATTTTTCAAGTGACCGGATATCCCACAATTTGGTTTGTGAATCCACAAAAAAACGGGACTCAAATTAATTTGCAACAATTAGGTAAAACAGGCTATGTAGCCGGAGGTCCCGCTGCTTGGCTTCAAGTAGCAAATCAATTTTTAAAGTAATACTTATATTTTAATCTTAAAGTATCCCTTTTCGCTGGTAGAGTGAAAAGGGATACTTTTTTTTCTACAGGTTTCTTTCCACAGCTCTACAGCATATAAATAGTTGCTGCCATCTGCAATTATGATTTGCGGCTGGAGTGTTTCTATAAGACGCTCAAGATTAATTTTGGGCGTTTGGGTTAGTATGACTATATCCGGTTTTTGAGGAATGGAGTAGATTCCGTTTTGGTCTACCAATAAAATTTGATTCCTATTGATACTGTATACGTTTTTTAATGGTAAGGTTTTTTTAACGGTTGCAAAATTGGATCGGATATAGTTTTTAATAATGTAGTTAGTATGAGCCATAGTATCAGGGCTAATCAGTACCAACTCGTTATTTTCCTTAATTCCCATGATGGTCTTTTGCGGATATTGAAAAACTATAAATTCACTTTGACTTTTATGGTATGCAATACTTCCATAAAGAGCAAATTGAAAACCAATCAATCCCATAAGTATGAATTTGATATTTGATTTTTTCGGGTTTTTAAAGTAGATAACTCCCATTAAAATAAGAATCAGCGAAGCAATTGTAATGGCTAAATTTGAAGGTATGTCTTCAAATATAAAGGTGTCTAATGCGGCTATTTTTTGAACAATCTCATTCATCAAGCTAATGGTCTTTCCAAATGCTTGAACTACAAGCGATGATGGAATTCCAATGTAGAATGCTAAAATGGAAATTATTCCTAAAATAAGAATTAAGGTAACTAATGGTATGACGGCTAAATTGGTTATAAAAAACAAGCCGGGAAATTGATGAAAATAATATAAACTTAGAGGTAATACTCCAAGTTGGGCAGCTATTGAAACGGTAAAAATCGAATAGAAGTAGCTTGCAATTTTATTTTTAGGTTGATACCAAGATGATAATAAGGGTTGAATTGTTACAATAGCCAAAACAGCACAATAACTTAACTGAAATCCTACATCAAAAACATAGTTGGGTTCAAATAACAACAGAATAAAAATTGAAGAACCTAAAGTGTTGTAAATATTTGTATGCCTTTTGAGATACATGCCTATTGTGACAAATGAAAACATGGTTACAGCTCGAACAACAGAAGCAGATAATCCCGATAGAAGTGCAAACAACCAAAGTAACACTACTAAAATAATTGCCGTTATAAAACGACCTCTTTTGAATTTTTGTAAAGGATCTAACACGGTTTTAAACAAAAACAATAATATCCCTACATGCAATCCCGAAATAGCCAATATGTGTATAGCTCCCGACTTTGAATAGGCATCTGTTATTTCGGGATTGATGTTTTGCTTTTGACCAATTAATAAAGCCTTGCAAATTGATAATTGATCTTCTGTTAATCCCGAATTTTTAAAATATTCCTCAATCGAATTTCTACTTTTTTCTAAATAATAAGCCGTGTTTTTATGTATTCCAATGATTTTAAAATTGTTGTTTTCCAAATACAGTTGATCAAAAACATCTTTCTTTTCTAGATATCTGGAATAATCAAATTGATAAGGATTGTGGGGTTTAATTATGGGTTTTATTTTGGAGGAAACTACGATTTTATCTCCTATTTGCAGGGTGCTAGTACTTTCTTTTTTTGATAGAATAACTAATAATTTACCACTGCAAATTTTACCATTTACAGAGTTTACTTTCAAAAAGTATTTGTTCGAATATGCATTAGGTTTTAGTTTTTCAGTGATAATACCTTCAACCCAAGATTTCTCTTGATCATAATGTAAATCATTGGAGTAATGACTTTTAAAATTGGGAGGGTAATGCACTGCAAAGAGTAATAACCCAAAAGTAAAAGCTAGTTGGTAAGTAGCTAAACCAAAAAGAAACCGAAGATTAAATTTTGTTTGAGCTATAAAATAACCCAATCCAAAAAGGATACAGCTTCCGCAAAGCACAAGAAACGTTGTGTTTAGAGAGGGTCTAAGTTGATCTGCAAGACAAATCCCTAAAACAACAAAAAGGGTAAAAATTAAAAGGGGAAAACGTATTACCTTCATACAGACGAAGATAATAAAAAAACAAGAAAAAAATTACAAATTACATTAATTCATTGCTAAGAATTCGATTGGCTTGAGCAAATGTTCTTTGGTAGTAAGGTTCTTTAGTCGAAGAAATGATTACCCCACGTTGAACAGAAGAATGAATAAACAATATTTCGTCATCTTTAACTTCGGTTACCAATCCCACATGATTGATAACTTTTCGACCGTTTGTTCTAAAGAAAACCAAATCTCCTTTTTTGATTTCAGAGGTTTTTAGTTTGTTGCCCACTTTGGCCATGTCATTGGAACTGCGAGGCAGAGTAATGTCAAACTCTTTGAAAACCGTAAATACCAAACCTGAACAATCCATACCTGCAGGGGTAGTACCGCCACCTCTGTATCGAACACCGTCATATTGAAGAGCCGTGTGAATGAGTTGTTTTACAAAATAAGAAGTGCCGTCATTATCCGGTTCGTAATCGTCTTCGGGTTCTGAGATTTTTGTTTTTTTGGATTTAGTACTTTCTTGCTTTTTAGTTTCTACAATTCCTTTTGAAGTTGATTTTAAATTATTTTTGGGTAATGTAGCCGTATTTTGAGGTTCAGTGTAAAGACCTTTACTTTTGGCCTCTTCTTTACTGGTAACAATAACCGAAGCAGTGGGTTTACAACCCACCAAACTCAATAAAAGAACGATTATGTATAAAGTTTTATTCAAAAAATAATTTTTTACAAAGTTATTAAAACCTGATTTTAGAATCAAGAAATACTTTTCAAAATCAAATGAGCTACTTTATCACTTGCTCCAACCCCGCCTAATTTTTCCTCTAAAAGGAGGTATTTATTCAGGAGTTTATTTCGGTAATTTTTGTCTAAAATTTTTGAAAGTTCATTTTTTATATTGTTTCTATTGCATTGGTCTTGAATCAATTCGCAAACCACTTCTTCATCCATAATCAAATTTACCAGAGAAATGTATTTTAGCGTAATAATTCTTTTGGCAATTTGATAGGATATCCAATTTCCTTTGTAGCATACTACTTCCGGTACTTTGAATAAAGCGGTTTCCAGAGTAGCGGTTCCGGATGTGACCAAAGCAGCATGTGAAATGCTAAGAAGGTCATACGTTTTGTTGGATATAAAATGAACGGTTTTCTGGGTTAAAAATTGTTTATAAAATTCAAAATCTTGACCTGGTGCTCCGGCAATAACAAATTGATAATTCGGAAAATCAGGAACTATGCTTAGCATTTCAGTCAGAAGCTTATTTATTTCTTGTTTTCGGCTTCCGGGCAAAAGTGCAATAATGGGTCTCTCATCTAAGTTGTGTTCTTTTCTAAATTGGATTTCATCAACTTTCTCTCGGGAATTTATGGCGTCAATGAGTGGATGCCCAACAAACTCAACGGGGAATAGATGTTTTTTTTCGTAAAAATCCTTTTCAAATGGAAGTATGACATACAGTTGGTCAAAATCTCTTTTTATGGCTTTGATTCGGTTTTCTTTCCAAGCCCAAATTTGAGGTGAAATATAGTAGTGAGTGGGTATCTGACGTTTTTTGGCCCACTTTGCAATTCGCATATTAAACCCGGGATAGTCAATAAAAATAAGTACATCCGGGTTAAATTTTACAATATCATTTTTACAAAATGAAATATTTTTGAGGATGGTATTTAAGTTAAACAAAACTTCTGCAAACCCCATAAAAGCAAGTTCTTTGTAGTGTTTCACTAAATTCCCACCGGCTTTTTGCATCAAATCGCCGCCCCAGCATCTTATCTCGGCATTGGGGTCTTTTGATTTTAGAGCTTTAATCAGGTTGGAACCATGTAGGTCACCCGATGCTTCACCGGCAATGATGTAATATTTCATTTTAAACAAATAAAGTAATTAAGGTAATAAGAAGCGTGGCCAATACGACACCTCGTGCCATAAGTTCCTTGTTGAGTTTTAATAAAATAAAAAATACAATGAGATTGGGTACAGCTCCTAGAGCTATCAATTTGCCCAGAGACTTTTGAGCTTTTAAAGCTTGTATTCCCGGCCAAAATTCGTATGCTGTAAAAAATTGAATAAACAAATACGAGCCAATGAAAGCACATGTTATTCCAATAATCAATCCCAGTATTATAAATTTAACTTCTTTCATGATGCTAAAATTTGTAAGTGTTCAATTTTTGAATGGCATGATGGGCTGTCAAATCAAATTGAACCGGTACAACGGATACAAAACCGTTTTTGAGTGCCCATTCGTCTGTGTCTTCACCATTATCCATATTTATAAATTCGCCGGTTAGCCAATAATAATCTTTGCCTTGAGGTGTTTTTCTTTTGTCGAATTCTTCTTTCCAAAAAGCTTTAGCTTGTCTACAGATTCGGACTCCCTTGAATTTTTCAATTTTTGGAAAATTTACATTCAAAATTACTCCATCAGGCAAACCTTGACTTAAAACCTCTTGGGCTATAGTTTTGATAATTTCTTTTGCAGGTTCAAAATTGGCATTCCAATCGTAATCTAAAAGCGAAAAACCAATGGCTGGAATTCCTTCTATGCCGGCTTCAACTGCGGCACTCATGGTACCGGAATAGATTACATTGATAGAGGAGTTAGAACCGTGATTGATTCCCGATACGCATAAGTCGGGTTTTTGTTTGCAAATTTCATTTACAGCCAGTTTGACACAATCTACAGGAGTTCCGGAGCAACTGTATTCTTCATTTAAATCGGGATCAAAATGTACCCGATTTATAAATAGTGTATTGTTAATGGTTATGGCATGACCCATTGCACTTTGAGGGCTATCAGGAGCTACCACCACCACATCGCCCAATTCTTTCATTACAGCAATTAAGTTTCGCAAACCGGGAGCCGAAATACCATCATCATTGGTTACTAAAATGAGCGGTTTTTTTTTCATACAAATGTGTGTTTCTGGAAAAACAAATTTAATCTACATATTGGAGATTCCCACAAAGAGTAACAAAATTAACTATTTTTAAGAATTGACTACGTTACAAATTCATAACTTTGTTTGGTAATCTGATAATTTTCCGATTATTTTACAAAAAGTCACACAAACTTTGATGCTGGCATGATTTTTATGTCATGTAAATAGAAAAAATGAATACAATTTTAAAATTTATGAGAAGAAATTTCAAGTTAGTTATACTGACAGTTGTTTTGTCGGTGGCGTTATTAGCATTCAAAGCAACTGAAAATTATAAAAAAGAAAATTCCAATCCTGAAAGGGATAAGTTGTTGTTAGAGTTACTCACTTTTGTTATAGAAAGAGGGCATTACGATCCGGCAGCTATTGATGATAATTTGTCTAAGGGTATTTACAAGGATTTTTTAGATGCATTAGATCCTTCAAAACGATTTTTTTTACAATCCGATTTGGATAAATTGATCAAGTATGAAACTAAGATAGACGATCAGATTAAAAACAAAGATTTAACTTTTTTCAATTTGGCTTACGAGCTGTATTTAGAAAGAATGACACAAAGCCAAAAATATTACAAAGAAATTTTAGACAAACCTTTTGATTACAAGGCGGATGAAACTATTAATACAGAATATGATAAATTGCCTTACGCTCAAAATACAGCCGAATTAAAAGAAAGATGGAGAAAACAAATTAAACTTTCTACTCTATCTTCATTATATGATAAACTAAAGTTTGAAGAAGATCAGAAAAAAGAAAATCCGGATTACAAAGAAAAAAGCTATGAAGATTTAGAAAAGGAAACTCGAGAGAGTTCCCTTAAATCTTTAGATGATTATTTCACTTTTATTAAAGATTTAGAGCGAAATGATTGGTTTGGTATTTTTGTTAATGCTATTGCCTCTCGTTTTGATCC
>JANJWE010000191.1 GCA_024709705.1 Flavobacterium sp.
TACCTTTCTCATTGCTGAGTTTGGTTTTTTAGGAGTTGTTGTGTAAACACGAGTACACACACCTCTTCTTTGAGGACAAGAATCTAAAGCAGCCGATTTACTCTTCTTAGTTATTTGGGCTCTCCCTGTTCTTACTAATTGTTGAATTGTTGGCATAATTAATACTAAAAATTTCTATGTTTTTAAAATTACCCTATTTTAAGGGGTTGCAAATGTAGTAATTTTTTTTAGCAAAACAAATCATAATTTATTTATTTTCTTTTAGTTGGATTTTGCAAACGAGATTACTTTACTAAACACTTTAGTTGTAAGCTTATTTTATGATTGTAAAACCCTAAAATTTAAAAAAACACCAAAAAAGATATGCCTCATTTAAAAAATGAATTTTAACTTCAACTATTGAATAATCACAACATACTCAACACCATTATTAATATATTTGCGTTATCTTCATTTAAAAAGAAACCTATTTTGAAGTTTTATTTTTGTATTCTCTTAAACCTTTCCTTATGTCTTCATTTACAGGCACAAAAACTCACGCTTCGAATAGAAAGCTCACTTCAAAAAGAAAATAGAGTTATTGATTCTATTGGGTATAAAAAGAAATTTGAAAATGCCTTATCGCTTTTAAACGAAACCAAGTTATTTGAAGAAAAACTTCTTAGACAAGGCTATTTAGAAGTCCAATCGCTCGATTTTAAAAAGGAAAACGATTCAATCTTTGTTTTTAATTTTAGCTTAGGGAAAAAGACAAAGTCTTTACATATATATATAGGTGATACAATTTTTCAAAAAATCCCATTGGTTGAAGCTGAAAATTTTTTGAATGAAACTGTAAAAAAATGGGAAATTAAAGGATTTTCTTTAGTTCAGGTTCGATTAACCAACTTTAGAGCACAGGAAGATATTTTGGCAACCAACTTAGAAATCGACCTTGGTAATAAAAGAATTTTGAGTGAAATTGTAATTGAGGGATATTCAAAATTCCCAAAAACACACCTAAAAAATCTCCAAAAAAACTATCAAAAACAAAACTTCAATCAAAACAATATTGATAAACTCTCTAAAGATATAACCAACTATAAATTTGTAACTCAAACTCAAGCACCACAAATTTTATTTACTAAAGACTCTACTAAAATTTATGTATATCTTGAAAAAGCTAAAGCGAATAGATTTGAAGGATTTATTGGTTTTACCAACCAAGAAAGTGAAAAAATTAATTTTAACGGCTATCTGGATTTACTTCTTCATAACATCCTCAACTCCGGGGAACAATTTAATTTATACTGGAAAAACGATGGGAATGAACAAACAACCTTTAATGCCGGATTGCAGATTCCGTATCTTTTTAATTCTTCACTTGGTTTAAAAACCGATTTGCAATTATTTAAACAAGACAGTACTTTTCAAAACACCAGAACAAAAATTGATATTGGTTATCTTTTTAACTACAACACACGCTTTTATTTGGGTTATCAAACCACAGAATCAAGTGATATTCAAAATAGTAATTCATCCCTTATAAGCGACTTCAAAAACACCTTTTACACTTCTGAATTTGAATACCGAAAAAGAACCCCTGAAGATATTTTATTTCCCGAGAAAAGCACTTTTATTTTTAAATTGGGATTGGGAGAGCGGAATTCTAAACTAATGAGTGAGAACCAATTTTTTTCACAATTAGATTTACAACATCATTTTTATTTGAATGACAGAAACAATGTTCAAGTTAAATCCCAATCATTTTATTTAAAAAGTGAAAACTTTTTGGTTAATGAACTTTACCGATTTGGGGGAATAAACTCAATTCGAGGATTTAATGAAAACAGTCTTCAAGGAAATTTTTTCAGTTGCCTCTTAACTGAGTATAGATACATTCTATCCCGAGAACTCTATCTTCACTCAATTGTGGATTATGGCTATTTTCAAGACCAAACCAATAATACAGAAGACGGACTGTTAGGTTTAGGGTTTGGGATTGGTCTTTTGACTAAGAATGGATTTTTCAATTTAGTTTATGCTAATGGAAGTCTACGAAATCAAGAAATCAAACTTTCAAATTCTATTGTACAAATCAGTTTTAAGACGCGTTTTTAAATTCGTAAAAAACCTTACCTTTGTCCCATGGAAAAAGACAATCAGATTTTCGGAATTAGAGCAATTATTGAAGCCATTCAGGCAGGAAAAGAAGTGGACAAAGTATTTATTCAAAAAGATGCTCAAGGTGATTTGATGCGGGATTTGATGAAAACAATGAAGGCTAACAAAATCAATTTCACCTATGTCCCAACTGAAAAACTAAATCGATTGACTTCTAAAAATCATCAAGGTGCGGTAGCTAGTATTGCTCCTATTTCTTTTGTTGATTTGGAAACATTGGTAATGAATGTTATTGAAAATGGAAAAATACCCTTGTTTCTTATTCTAGATCAATTATCTGATGCTCGTAATTTTGGAGCAATTATCCGTACAGCAGAATGTACGGGTGTTGACGGAATTATCATCGGTAAACAAGGTGCTGCTCCAGTTAATGGTGATACAGTAAAAACCAGTGCCGGTGCTGTATTTAATGTGCCCATTTGCAAAGTAGAACATATAAAAGATGCTATTTTTTATTTGCAAGGTTCTGGAATCAAAACCATTGCCGCAACGGAAAAAACAGACGACTCCATTTATGATCTTTCGCTAAGCGAACCTTTGGCCATTATTATGGGTAGCGAAGACAGAGGCGTAAATCCTTCGGTGTTGAAAATTGTAGACGAAAAAGCAAAACTTCCTATGTTTGGCTCTATTTCTTCTTTGAATGTATCTGTGGCATGTGGAGCTTTTTTGTATGAAGTGGTAAGACAGAGACGATAATAAACTTTACAGTAAATAAAGTTACACCTGACAGGTTTTTAAAACTGTCAGGTGTAAAAATCTGAAACAAATTACTCCTTCTCTTTCTCCGGTTTAAATTCATAAAATACATTTTCATCAATCTTGAAAAAGGTATACTCTACCTCTTCTTCTTCCGGTTTTGGAGTATTGACGAAATTCCCATTCTCATCAAAATGTTTCATAAACGGATCGTTTTCCGGATTAAAATCCGGATTTTCCCATTCGTAACGAATTGGCTTTTTGTATTTTTCTGCTTTATAGACCAATGAAAACAGAAACCCAGTGATGAATCCAGCCAAATGGCCTTCCCAAGAAATTTGATTATCAACTTCCGGAAAAATGTACCAAACCATCCCACCATAAAGCATCACAATTAAGAGAGACAAAGCAACTAATCGGTAATATTTTGTTTGGATTCCCTTGAAGAAAATAAAACTTACCAAAACATAAATTAATCCACTGGCACCAATGTGATAACTTTCTCTTCCAATAATCCATGTACCTAAGCCGGAAAAAAGTATACCAAAAACCAGTACATTAAAGGAAACTTCTCTATAAAAATAACGTATTGAAGCAATTAGAAATAATAAAGGAATAGAGTTATTGTACAAATGTTTGATATCGCCATGTAAAAACGGACTCAAAACAACTCCTTTCAAACCACTCACCGTTCGAGGTAATATTCCGAAAGTACTTAAATCAATTTTGAATCTGACTTCTACCCAAAACACAATCCACAAGGCCAATACAAAAAATAAAGGCCAAGCAATTACTGAAGTAGAAAACACGAAGGATTTTTGTTTCATAAAAACAGTCGTATCAAAAATGCATCCAAAACGAAAGTAGTGCTTTTTTGTCAGAAAACTGTATTTTTACACCATGGAAGCACCACTTGCCGAACGCATTCGGCCTCAACATTTATCAGAATACATTAGTCAGTTGCACTTGGTTGGCGAACAGGGCTCTTTGACGCATCAAATTGCGAAAGGAATCATTCCCAGTTTAATTCTTTGGGGGCCTCCCGGAACCGGAAAAACAACTTTGGCTCAAATTATGGCTCAAGAAAGCAATCGACCGTTTTTCACGTTAAGTGCTATTAATTCTGGGGTAAAAGACATTCGAGATGTCATTGACAAAGCCAAAACAAGTGGAGGATTATTTACCGCTAAAAACCCAATTTTATTTATCGATGAGATTCATCGCTTTAGTAAATCGCAACAAGATTCTTTATTAGCAGCCGTTGAAAAAGGATGGGTTACACTCATAGGTGCAACCACCGAAAATCCAAGTTTTGAAGTAATTCCGGCATTATTGTCAAGATGTCAGGTGTATGTATTAAATGCTTTTTCAAAAGAAGATTTAGAACAATTGTTACATCGAGCCATTGAGCAGGATGAAATTTTAAAAACTAAAAATATTACTCTAAAAGAAACCGAAGCTCTTTTGCGACTTTCGGGTGGTGATGGCAGAAAACTGTTGAATATTTTTGAATTGATTATTAATGCAACCGAAGAAAACACGATTGAAATTACGAATGAAAAAGTAATGCAATTGGTTCAAAAAAATATTGTATTGTATGACAAAACGGGCGAACAACATTATGATATTGTTTCGGCTTTCATCAAATCCATTCGCGGAAGCGACCCAAATGGTGCCGTGTATTGGCTAGCCAGAATGATTGAAGGTGGTGAAGATGTGAAGTTTATTGCTCGAAGAATGTTGATTTTAGCCAGTGAAGATATTGGAAACGCCAATCCAACCGCATTGATTATGGCTAACAATACTTTTCAAGCCGTAACCACTATTGGTTATCCTGAAAGTCGCATTATTTTGAGTCAATGTGCCATTTATTTAGCTACTTCTGCCAAAAGCAATGCCAGTTATTTGGCTATTGGAAAAGCTCAACAAATTGTAAAGCAAACCGGTGATTTACCTGTTCCCTTGCATTTGCGAAATGCTCCTACCAAATTGATGAAAGAATTAGGTTATGGCGACGAATACAAATACGCTCATGATTTTGACAACAATTTTGCTGAGCAAGAATTTTTACCGGATGAAATTCAAAACACTTCTTTTTATGAACCCGGAAATAATGCCCGAGAAAAAGAATTGCGTACTTTTTTAAAAAACCGTTGGAAAGACAAATACGGCTATTAAAATTTTATTTTAACCCTTTCTGAAATCAATTTTTCATTTTGGTAGTATTCAAAATACCATTCACTTGATTTCAAAAACAGAACTCCTGTTTGAGAACCTTTTGAAGCTAGAAAAACATTTTGAAGATTGGTTTTCTGCAATTTGAATACAATTTTCGGTGACGAATCTACAAGTTGAAATCCATTTTGAATGGGTTGAGCAAATAAAAAATTACCAGATTCCGTTTCAATAGGCACTACAACTTCAACAATTGGTGTTTGATCTACCTTAGACTTTTCCACTGCCTGAACAGTTGAAGAGTTGTCTCCGGAATACTTGTAATTCAATGATAAAAGAGAAACAAAAGCCGCATTAAAAGCTTCGGTATAACCTAACTTCAAATCCTTTTGCTTGCTTTTACCCAGCTCACTTTGGGCAATAATTTGATTTTGACAGTCTTTTAAAACAACAAACAGCCTTGTCCATGTTAGCGTATTATCTTTTATCACATCTACTTTCAAAAGATTACAAGGATTCATAGCTAATTCTTTTGGAATTATATCCCCTTCGTAATAACACACAAAACCCATCTTTTCCAAATTAAATTTGGTCATGGTATTCAATCTAAACTCATTTTCTGACTTCTGGAAATCATACTTTTTAGGCACAATAACATATTTAAAATCAGATAAGGGCTGCTGAGCAAATGCAACACCTGTTACTAAGAATAGAAAAGCAGTTAAAAGGGTTTTCATAAGTTTAATTTTTAAAAAAATTGCTTCAAGTTGGCTAATTGATTTATCTGATGAATTGATGATTCTGTCGGAACTTGAAATTCATTAAAATAAATTGCATCCATACCCATGGATAATGCCCCATAAATGTCTGCTTCCAAGCTATCTCCAATCATAACGGATTTTTCGGGTGAAGTTTGAGCATAATTTAAGGCAAACTCAAATATTTTGGGATTTGGTTTTTTTACACCCGCTAAATCAGAATGTGTAACCGTACTAAAATAGGATTCTAAATTGGAATTTCGAATTTTACCCAATTGAACACTTTCAAATCCGTTTGTGATAATATGTAAATAGTAATTTTCTTTTAAATAGTCCAATATTTCAAAAGTTCCATCATAGAGATGATTAAACTTTGGCAAATACGCTATATACTCTTTTGAAAGCAAATGAATAATTGAATCATCAACTTCTTGTTGCATCAAATCAAAAACTTCTTTTAAACGAAAATAACGAAGCTCATCTTGCGAGATTTTCTCTTCCCTGTATAGTTTCCAATATTTAATATTGGTGGGAACGTAATGCAATAAGAAATCGGAAAGACAGATATCGAATTGGTATTTATCAAAAATGGTTTCAAAAGCCAAAGCCGAATTTTTTTCGAAATCCCATAAGGTATGATCTAAATCAAAAAACAGGTCGGTTTTGTGTTGAAACAACTTCATTTTTGTTAAATATGCTTTTTTTATTTTCCTCCTTTTACTATTATGGCATTATCAATATGATAAATCCAATCATTCACATCATTATCATTGTACCGAAAAGTTCCTTCTAATGTAACATATTGATCGGTTTTTAATTTTGGAGTTGTGCCCTTAAATTTTATTCCCATGATCGTTTCGGGTCCGGCTTGTCCACAAAAGAAACAAGATGCAAAAACATTTTTGCTCAGGGCATAAGAAACATTATCAATGGGTATGATAAAACCACTCATCACTATTCTTTTTTTGTTCTTAGCCTTTAATTCAGAATTAATTATAGGAAACATTACTCCGTCCGGATAATCTTTATCCGGTTTTTTTATGTATTTTATCACTCCCAACAACTTCCAAGTTAAAGTATCCGGATTCCCTTGATTATCATATTTTTCGCTTCGAAATGAACTTTCAATTGAAAATGGAGAAAAAAAACTGGCTTGTTGAAGTATTTCTTGTTCATTTTCTGAAGAAGCAATTTCGTTATTCTTAGGAATTAAACCAAAACGAGATACAAAAATGAAAACAACAATGAAAACCAAAAAAATTGAAAACTTACGCATTTGCTAGGGTTTTTGAAATATTTAAACGATAGGCTTTAACTGCGGGTATTACCGCAGCCAAAACACCCACAAAGATAGTAACTAAAAACAGCATTCCTTCTTTTTGCCAGAGAAATACAAAGGGATTGAATGTCATTTTATATTGCTCATCTGTGGTACTTGAAATAGCCAACAATGCCATTCTTCCAAAAAATGTACCAAATAAAAAACCGGCTACACAAAGTAACATACTTTCCCAAAGAACCAAAACAAGTAATTGTAAACGACTTGCTCCTGAAATTCGTAACAAAGCAAATTCATACTTACGCTCTTTCAATCGATTATACAAAGCGATGAAGATGCTAATTCCGGAAATCAACATGATACCATAGGCCAAGTATTGTAGGGCTTGCAACCCAATTCCAAACAATGAAAATAAGCGATTTATTTCTATTGCGGGTAGTGCAGCTTGCATTTTGGTGTTTTGAGCTATCATTCTAGGCCATGAAATAATGCCCATTTTGTTTTTAAATTTAATCAATACGGCAGTGATTTCTTTGACTTCATCATGATTATGTTCATCGCCATCTTCATGCACATGACCTTCTTCGCCGTGAGCTGGATTTTTAGAATCTTCGTGATTGTGATTGCAATTTTCATCATGAACATGACCCTCATGATCATTTTCGTCTCCCTCAACATGTACATGTCCTTCTTCGCCGTGCGGTGGATTTTCGTCATCAGAATGTACCTCTCCACCATGATCGTGACCGGAATGCATTTCCCAAACGCTGTCTACCGTGCATAAAATTAAGTTGTCAATAACTTTACCGGTTGGCGAAGCAATTCCTACTACCACATAAGCATATTCTTCATGAACATGTCCTTCCTCTGCATCTCCATGGGTTCCAAAAAACTTATCCCCTAATTTAATGTTGAGCTTTTGGGCAATCTCACTTCCTATAACTACTTCAAAATTCTTTTCAAAAACTTTTCCTTGAGAAAGGGTAGCGGTGTATTTTTTTAAGTAATCTGGTGTGGTTCCTACAATTTTAAAACCGCGGTAATTGTCACCAAAAGCCAAAGGAATTGCGGTTTCAACAAAGGGATGTTTCATCCAAACCTCAGCTTCTTTGTAATTTATATTGCCGGTTGGAGCATCAACTTGATAAACAGAATAAAGTATTAATTGTAGTGGGCTGCCTTGAGCACCTAAAACCAAATCGACACCGTCTATATTACTTGAAAACTGTTTTTCAAATTGTTCTTGTAATAAAATCAATAATGAAATTATGGCTACCGATGCGGTTAATAAAACCAAACTCAACACCGTATTCAATGGCTTAAACCAAAGGTTTTTCCAAGCTAATTTTGCTATCATTTAGTTTAAGTTTAATTGGTTAGAAAATTTATCTTTCAATCGCTGATCATGTGTTACAATAATCAAAGAAGCCTTATATTCTTTTGATAATTTAGCCAATAAATCTGCTACTTTAAATGCATTTTCATCGTCTAAACTCGAAGTTGGTTCGTCTGCTAAAAGCAATTTGGGCTCGTTGATTAATGCTCTGGCAATGGAAACACGTTGTTGCTGTCCAACACTTAAATTGGAAGGCAATTTATACATCTGATCTTCTAAATCCAATTGTATTAAAAGCGATTTTGCTTTCTCTGTTGCCTTTTTTCCGGTTGCCAACCAAGAAGCTAAAACAACATTTTCAATTACATTTAAAGAAGCAACAAAATGGGATTGTTGTAAAACTAAACCAATATTTTTTCCGCGAAAATGATCTAATTCTTTTTCGGATAAGTTTGTAATATTGGTATCTTCAATTGCTATCTCACCCGACGTTGGACGAAGTAAACCACCCAAAAGATGGAGTAAAGTGGTTTTACCTTTTCCGGAATTACCAGTTATAAGTAAAGTTTCAGTAGCTTTATTTTCTATATCCGGAAATGAAAATTGTTGTGATGAATTATAGGAAAAGGTTAAATTTCGAGTCAATATCATTTTTGCTAAATTTGATCGGAAAGATACTGAATATTTAAAAAAAGGATGTTAATCCTTTCTAAAAAATTTGTTCATCTACAAAACTCAAATAGCCCTTTTCTGTAAGGATTACATGATCTAACAAATTCAGATCCAATTGTCTTGCTGCTAACTTAACTTTTTGAGTTACTTCAATATCAGAATCACTGGCTTTTAACTTTCCAGAAGGATGATTGTGAACCAAAATAAACGAAACGGCATTGTGTTCCAGTGCCATTTTTAAAATCAAGCGTATATCTACAACAGTCCCGGTTATTCCGCCTTTGCTTAACTGAGATTTATATATAACTTGATTGGAATTATTGAGATACAAGACCCAAAATTCTTCATGGGGAAGTTCGCCTATAATGGGCTGCATGATTTCAAAAACAATTCTACTCGAATTAATTTTCTCCAATACCGGAGCCTCCTCTAATCGCCTTCGTCTTCCTAATTCGGTTGCCGCAATGATTGCTATTGCTTTGGCCTCCCCTATTCCTTTAAAAGTTGTAAGTTGCTTTAAAGATAATTTGCCCAGCGAATTCAAGTTATTTTGAACATGTCCCAAAATGCGTTTACTTAAAGCTACTGCACTTTCATTTCGGCTGCCTGAACCAATTATTATTGCTAACAATTCGGCATCACTTAGAGCTTCTTTTCCTTTGAGAACCAATTTCTCTCTAGGTTTGTCATCATCTGCCCAATATTTAATTGAAAAAGGAGTATAGGGTTCCATCGGTTTGGCGTTTAAAAGATAAATATAATCAATCGCCATCAAAATACAATATTTTTCTGAAAAAAACCGTTATATACTAAAAAAGTATGCGACTTTATTTAGTTATTTCTTTAGCTCTTTTGGGTATTTCCTCAATTCCAAATTCCAACTTTTATCAAAAACTTTCTCAAGCTGCTTTAGAGTTAACCCTTAATAAAGTAACTTATGACCCATCCTACGTAAGCATTAAATACCCCAATGGTGATGTTCCCAAAAACAAAGGGGTTTGTACGGATGTAATTATCAGAGCGTATCGCAAATTAGGAATTGATTTGCAAAAAGAAGTGCATGAAGATATGAAAGCCAATTTTTCTAAATATCCCAATTTAAAAAAATGGGGATTAAAAAAACCGGATACCAATATTGATCACCGCAGAGTTCCCAATTTGGAAGTTTTTTTTGAACGAAAAGGAGAAAAACTAACTGTATCTCAAAATCCTTCCGATTACAAAACCGGTGATTTAGTCACATGGATGATTGGCGATAAATTACCGCACATTGGAATTGTGACACACAAAAAATCTGCCGATGGGAAACGCAATTTAATTGTGCACAATGTAGGTAGCGGACAAGTTTTAGAAGATTGCTTGTTTTGTTGGAAGATTGTGGGGCATTATCGGTACGGTGGATAATGTGGCAATGTGCCAATTAGTCAAAATGTCAATTAATATTTCTAATTAATCCAACATTGCCACATTGACTAATTGTCTAATTGACTAATTCCTTCACCTCCTCAAAATCCAACCCACCATAATTCCCGGAACTCATCAATAACAAAGCCGCATTATCCAAATCAGTTGAAAATAAAAAGTCTTTAAATTCGGTTGGATTGGTATAAATAATCAAATCATTTCGTTTGAAAGATTGTGCAATTTGGTCATATGTAACTTCTTCCAACTGTTTGATTTTAACTGCATCGGGTGAATAAAAAACCACTGCAACATCAGCAGCATCCAAAGCACCTTCGTATTCTTTCAGAAATTCGGCATTCAAACTGCTATAAGTATGCAATTCTAAACAAGCCACTAATTTTCTATCGGGATATTGATTTTTAACGGCTTTGGTAGTAGCCGCAACTTTACTGGGCGAATGGGCAAAATCTTTGTAAGCCACTTTTCCTTTTCCTTCGGCAATTTTTTCTAATCGTTTGGAAGCTCCTTTAAAACTGGCAATGGCTTCATAAAAATCGGCTTCATCTACACCCATGTTTTGACAAATCCATTTGGCTCCGGCCAGATTATTCAAATTATGAGCACCAAAAACTTCAATAGGCATAGGTCCTTCGGAAGTATCTAGATAAGTTGTACCATTTTCAACGGAATAGTTAGGTGTTTGATAGGGCAATCTTCGGATGGTATTGGTGGTTTCTTCGGCTACTTTTTTAACCGTTTCATCTTCTTCATTATACACCAAAATGCCTCCGTTTGTTATTTGATTGACAAAAATTTCAAACTGCTCAACATAATTTTCAAAGGTTGGGAAAACGTTTATGTGGTCCCAAGCAATACCTGAAAGTAAAGCAATATTGGGTTGATACAAATGAAATTTAGGTCTTCTGTCAATTGGTGAAGACAAATATTCATCTCCTTCCAGAACAATAAAATCATTTTTTTCGGTGAGATGTACCATCGTATCAAAACCTTCCAGCTGTGCTCCTACCATATAATCAACTTCGATATTGTGGTAATGCATCACATGCAGAATCATTGAAGTAATGGTCGTTTTTCCATGCGAACCTCCAATTACCACACGGGTTTTATTTTTGGATTGTTCGTATAAAAATTCCGGATAGGAATAAATTTTCAAACCTAATTCTTTCGCCTTCAACAATTCAGGGTTATCGGCTTTGGCGTGCATTCCCAGAATAATCGCTTCGATATCTGTTGTGATTTTTTCAGGAAACCATCCCAACTGATCAGGCAACAATCCGAATTTTGCTAAACGTGATTTGGAAGGTTCAAAAATAGCATCGTCACTTCCGGTAACGTGATATCCTTTATGGTGTAATGCAAGAGCTAAATTGTGCATGGCGGCTCCGCCAATAGCGATAAAGTGCGTTCTCATTTTCTGTTTTGGGTTATCAGTAATTGGTTGTCGGTTGTCGGTTGTCGGTTAACTGAAAACGAACAACAGACAACGTATTACTATTTTTCAAATTTCTTTTTTAAATCCTCTGCTTTTTGCGGTTGTTTTAACTTAAATCGATACAAATCGTATAATTTTTGAAATGTGGTTTTAGAATTTCCCAATTCATGGGCTTTTAAATAATGTACCTCTGCTTTAGCATATCGTTTAAAATATTCATCTATGAAACCTTTGGCAAGATAGCCATCTACTTTAGATAAATTCATTAACTCATTGGCATATTTTTGAGCTTTTGTTTCACTACCGCCTACAATACCGGGCAATTCTATATAAAGCATAACCAGTGCCCATCTGGAATCGATATGCTTTTCATCAAGAGTAGCAGCGGTTAAAAAAGACTTCTCGATTTCATCAATCATTCCTAAAGCTTTAAATTTATTGGATTCTTTGGCTTTCATACCAAGTGCACC
>JANJWE010000213.1 GCA_024709705.1 Flavobacterium sp.
GTTTTCCAATTGGCTCACGTGGTTGAAGAAACTACTAACCCTGTACCAGATGAAAACGGCGAAATGGAAAACACTTGGGCTATCCATCAATTATTTACAACAGCCAACTTTGCTCCTAAAAATTGGATTGTAAATTGGTATACCGGTGGTTTAAATCATCAAATTGAACACCACATTTTTCCACACATAAGTCATATCCATTATGGCAAAATAGCCGAAATTGTGAAAGAAACAGCAAAAGAATGCAACCTACCGTATCACGAATTCAAAACAATGCGTGCCGCAGTAATTGCTCATTTTAAACATTTGAAAGAATTAGGACAAGAACCTCAAATGGCCTAACCAGTTGAACAACCACAAAACACAACTATAATGAATTCGTTATCGGATAGAATTAATAATTTATCTACCTCTCAAACTTTGGCTATGGCAGCATTGGCCAGAGAATTAAAAGCCCAAGGAAAAGACATCATCAGTTTAAGTTTAGGTGAACCCGATTTTAATACGCCTGATTTCATCAAAGAAGCAGCAAAAAAAGCTATTGATGATAACTTCAGCACCTACACTCCAGTAGATGGCTACCAAGAATTAAAAGAAGCTATTTGCAGAAAATTCAAAAGAGACAATAATCTCGATTATAAACCGGGAAATATCGTGGTTTCTACCGGAGCTAAACAATCGCTTTATAACATTGCTCAAGTAATGTTAAATGAAGGTGACGAAGTGATTCTTCCCGCACCTTATTGGGTAAGTTACTACGAAATCATCAAATTATCCGGTGGTATTCCGGTTGAAGTTCCTACTTCTGTTGAAACCGATTTTAAAATTACGCCCGAGCAATTAGAAAAAGCCATCACTCCCAAAACCAAAATGATTTGGTACAGCTCGCCTTGCAACCCAAGCGGATCGGTTTACAGCCGTGAAGAATTTACAGCCATTGCCAAAGTGTTGGAAAAGTACCCGAATATTTATGTAGTAGCCGATGAAATCTACGAACACATCAATTTTTCAGGTACATTTTGTAGCATTGCATCCGTTCCGGGAATGTTTGAAAGAACCATCACCGTAAATGGAGTTGCCAAAGCATTTGCCATGACGGGTTGGAGAATCGGATACATCGGAGCACCCGAATTTATCGCAAAAGCCTGTACCAAAATGCAAGGTCAAGTCACATCCGGAGCCAATTCTATCGCTCAACGAGCTACGATTGCCGCTGTGGATGCCGACCCAAAAGTGCTCAATTACATGGTAGAAGCCTTTCACAAAAGAAGAGATTTAGTCGTGGGTTTAATCAAAGAAATTCCCGGACTAAAAATCAATGTTCCCGAAGGTGCTTTTTATGTATTTCCTGATGTTTCTTATTACTTTGGAAAAACTTTACGCGGCACTTTAATCAAAGACGCAACGGATTTCTCTATGTATTTGTTAGCCGAAGCCAACGTTGCCACCGTAACCGGAGATGCCTTTGGAAACCCGGATTGCATCAGATTTTCGTATGCCACCAGCGAAGAATTGCTGATTGAAGCAATGAGAAGAATCAAAGATGTGTTAGCATAAAATAACAGCCTCAAGGAAACTTGGGGCTTTTTTTATAATTTTGGCGTGTTCCGCCGTAAAGGCGAACGGGCTTTCCGCTCTATCTTTTTTGCCCCGAATGCATCGGAACAAAAAAAGGATGCCGCTGCAATCCCTCACGCAAACCCTATTCAGTTAGAATATGAAAACAAAAATCCTCCTACTCGGTTCTGGAGAACTCGGAAAAGAATTTGTCATCGCTGCACAACGCATCGGTCAAACGGTAATTGCAGTGGATAGTTATGAAAATGCTCCCGCCATGCAAGTGGCTCACGGTTTTGAAGTCATCAACATGCTAGACGGTGCCGAACTCGACCGAATTGTAGCTAAACACCAACCCGATTTCATTGTTCCCGAAATTGAAGCCATTAGAACCGAACGTTTTTATGATTATGAAAAGCAAGGTATAACCGTTGTACCTTCAGCAAAAGCGGCTAATTTCACCATGAACCGAAAAGCCATACGTGACTTAGCAGCAAAAGAATTGGGTTTACGAACAGCAAATTACCGCTATGCTACTTCAGCTGACGAATTGGAAAAAGCAGTTTCAGAGGTTGGCATTCCTTGCGTAGTAAAACCGTTAATGAGTTCTTCCGGAAAAGGACAATCGACCATCAAATCAACCGAAGATATTGCCAAAGCATGGAATTATGCTGTTGAAGGTTCACGTGGCGATGTGGTAGAAGTCATTGTGGAAGCCTTTGTTAATTTCCATTCTGAAATCACGTTATTAACCGTAACACAAAACCATAATTTGCCTACTTTATTCTGTGCTCCAATTGGTCACCGACAAGAACGTGGTGATTATCAGGAAAGTTGGCAACCGGCAAAAGTCTCCGAAAAAGACATTTTAGAAGCTCAAGACATGGCTCGCAAAGTGACCGAAGCTTTAGGCGGAGCCGGATTATTTGGAGTGGAATTTTTCTTAACCAATGAAGGGGTTTATTTCTCTGAATTATCACCCAGACCTCACGATACCGGAATGGTTACCCTAGCCGGAACACAAAACTTCAACGAATTTGAATTGCATTTACGAGCTGTTTTAAGTTTACCGATTGCCGAAATCACTTTGGAAAAAGCCGGAGCCAGTACGGTAATTTTAGCTGCCGAAAATTCGAATCATCCAACTTATTCTGGAATTGAACAAATCGCAAGTTTACCCAAAACCGATTTTAGGATTTTTGGAAAACCTACCTCAAGACCCTACAGAAGAATGGGTGTTGCTTTGGTACATGATTCGCTAGAAACGCCGATGGAAGAAATTATCGAAAGAGCAAAAGCAGCGGCAAAATTGGTAAAAGTGATGGTGTAATGACATTAATTTTAGACAACATAAACAAAATTGTTTCCCTTACTGAAGCGGAAAAAGAATTGTTTTTGTCTAAAATGGAAACACAACAGTACAAAGCCAAAACCATTTTACATAATGCCGGAGAAATCTGCAAACATTCCTATTTTGTCAATTCCGGTTTAGTGCGAAGTTTCAACATTAATGATAATATCGTTGAACATGTTTTACATTTTGCCTGCGAAGGCTGGTGGATTGGCGACATGTACAGTTTACTTTCGCAAAAACCCGGTAATCTTTTTATTGAAGTGATGGAAGATGCCGAGATTGTTTTGTTATCCAAAGAAAATCAAGAACAACTATATTTTGAAATTCCCAAACTGGAACGCTTCTTTAGAATTTTAACCGAAAATTCATTGGTGGCTCATCAGGAACGATTAATGGATAATTTAAGTTTATCCGCCGAAGAGCGATTTGATAAATTTTGCAAACGCTACCCAACGCTCATTCAACGGGTACCACAAAAACAAATTGCTTCCTATATAGGCGTTACACCGGAGTTTTTTAGTAAAATGAAAAGTCGGATGCTTAAGAAGTAGTTATCCGTTATCCGTTATCCGTTGTCTGTTGTCTGTTGTCTTATAACTGACAACAGACAATGGATAACTTTCTTAACCTACATTAAGTGCTAAACCTTTACTTAGGTTGTAAATTTGTATCATCAATAACACAAAATCTTTTTAGTTATGAAAAATGCAGTTTTACACAAAGCCAACGAAAGAGGTCATGCCGACCATGGGTGGTTGAATGCTTATCACAGTTTTAGTTTTGCCAATTGGTACAATCCCGATAAAGTTCAGTTTGGAGTATTGAGAGTCTTGAATGATGACACCGTTGCTCCCGGAATGGGTTTTGGAATGCATCCGCATGATAATATGGAAATCATTACCATTCCGTTGGAAGGCGATTTGGCTCACAAAGACAGTATGGGCAATGCCGAAACCATTAAATTTGGCGATGTTCAAGTGATGAGTGCCGGAACCGGAATTCGCCACAGTGAGTTCAACCCAAATGCAGACCGAAGAACCAAATTGTTGCAAATTTGGTTGTTTCCGAACAAAAGAAACGTTACGCCGCGTTACCAACAAATTACGTTAGATTTTAACGACCGACACAACAAATTGCAACAAATTTTGTCTCCCAATGCAGATGACGAAGGTGTTTGGATTCACCAAGATGCGTGGTTCAATATGGGAAAACTAGATAAAGGTTTTACCACCGAATATACCGTTAAACGGAAAGAAAACGGCGTCTATGCTTTTGTGATTTCAGGAAAAGTAACCATCAATGGCTATGCCTTAGATACCAAAGACGCATTAGGCGTTTGGGACACCGAAAAACTTGACATCCAAGTAGATGAAGACACTGAATTGCTTTTGATGGACATTCCAATGGAATAATTTTGTAACTTTACCTGTCAAGTAATACCATTTGCTTGACAGGTTTAAATAATTATCAATATGAACGAAACCATTCAACTCCATCAAAACGAAAAAAACGGCTACTTTTCAGTAGAAGTTGACGGTAAACCCGAAGCTAAAATGACTTTTGTTTTTGCCGGTTCCGATAAAATTATCATTGATCATACGGAGGTAAATCCGGGAAATAATGGTAAAGGTTTTGGAAAAAAGATGGTTACGGCTGCTGTTGAAATGGCACGCGAAAAAAACCTAAAAATCATTCCTTTGTGTCCGTTTGCCAAAAGTGTTTTTGATAAAACGGAAGCTTTCAGAGACGTATTATAACCTAAAACCTAACCAATATGGAACCCACAACTAAAGAATATACCAACGGAGAAGTTACCATTGTATGGCAAGCTCACAAATGCATTCATTCTGCGAATTGCGTAAAAAACAATCCGGCTGTTTTTCAACCTAAAGAAAAACCATGGATTAAAGCCGATGCTTCTTCTACTGAAAAAATTATGGAAACTATACACAAATGTCCTTCCGGAGCTTTAACGTATTATCGCAACCATGAAAAATCCACCTAAATGGAAATTCGCATTAATCGTTTGGATTGCCATTTACCCGAGTATCACATTACTACATTTTACCATTGGTGAGGAATTAAACCACTTTCCCATTCTAATTCGCACTTTAATCGTTACTGGAATATTGGTCCCCTTGATGGTATTTGTGTTGCTTCCGCTATTGCGAAAAATTTTCGACAATTGGATGTCAAAATAACTCAAAAGTCGGGTATTACAAAAAATCGTCAACTAAAGAAATTATCGAGTCCATATAAATAGTATTTTTGCGAATACAACTTTATAGTTATAATTTAAAAATATACTTATGAAAGCATACGTTTTCCCCGGACAAGGAGCACAATTTACCGGAATGGGTAAAGATTTATATGAAAACTCGCCTTTAGCGAAAGAATTATTTGAAAAAGCCAATGAAATTCTGGGTTTCCGAATTACAGATATTATGTTTGAAGGAACCGCTGAAGAGTTGAAAGAAACCAAAGTAACCCAACCGGCTGTTTTTTTACACTCTGTTATTTTAGCTAAAACCCTACCGGATTTTAAACCGGATATGGTTGCCGGACATTCATTAGGAGAATTTTCAGCATTGGTGGCCAATGGAGCTTTATCGTTTGAAGACGGATTGCAATTGGTTTCCAAACGAGCTTTGGCTATGCAAAAAGCGTGTGAAATTACTCCTTCTACCATGGCCGCAGTGTTGAATTTAGACGATAAAATAGTGGAAGACATTTGTGCGTCTATTGATGGAGTTGTGGTGGCGGCTAATTACAATTGTCCCGGTCAGTTAGTGATTTCCGGGGAATACAAAGCGGTTGAATTCGCTTGCGAAAAAATGAAAGAAGCCGGAGCTAAACGAGCACTGATTTTACCTGTAGGCGGAGCTTTCCACTCACCTATGATGGAACCGGCCAGAGAAGAATTAGCTGCTGCGATTGAAGCCACAACTTTTTCTACACCCATTTGCCCGGTGTATCAAAATGTAACAGCGAGTGCCGTTTCGGATGCAGAGGAAATTAAAAAGAATTTAATCATTCAATTGACAGCTCCGGTAAAATGGACACAATCGGTAAACCAAATGATTGCTGATGGTGCAACAAGTTTTACAGAAGTTGGTCCTGGAAAAGTTTTAGTTGGATTGGTGAATAAGATAAATAAAGAAGTGGAAACGATTTCAGCATAAGTAGATTTTGGCACTTTTTTTGATGAATTACATGGTATTTATATAACAATAATATCTATGAAAAAAATAATTTTTGGATTAATAGCATTGGGAATTTTTTCCCTTTCCTGTAAAGAATCAACGGAAGACAAAATCAATCAAGCTATTGATGCCGTAAAATCGGATGTCAAAGAAAAATCAGATTCTTTAAAAACGGAAGCAGAAAAAAAATTAGATTCTGTTCAAGCAAAAACAGATAAAATGGTTGATTCATTAAAAACCAAATCTGAAAAAGCCTTAGAAAAGGGAAAAGAAAAAATTCAAACCATTAAAGAAGAAATAAAAAAATAAAAAAAGGCTGTCACTTAGACAGCCTTTTTTTAACTTCTAATTTTTTGTTCCCATTTCCAGGCACTGGTCAAAGCTTCTTCTAAAGTAAGTTGTGTTTTCCACCCTAAAACTTGATTGGCTTTGGATGTATCAGCATAAGCTTCAATAACATCGCCTTCTCTCCTATTTACAATTTTATAGGGTAATTTTTTACCGGAAACTTTTTCAAATGTTTTAATCACTTCTAAAACAGACGAACCTTTGCCGGTTCCTAAATTAAAAACCTCTACAGATTCTTCATTTTTTCTATCTATCAATCGTTGTAAAGCAACAACATGAGCTTTTGCCAAATCGACTACGTGAATATAATCACGAATACAAGTACCATCCGGTGTTGGATAATCATTTCCAAAAACAGACAATTCTTGTCGTAAACCCATAGCCGTTTGGGTTATAAATGGAACTAAATTCTGGGGTATTCCCAAAGGCAACTCTCCAATAGCGTAACTTTCGTGAGCCCCAATTGGGTTAAAATAACGCAACAAAACCGCTTTAATATTTGAAACTTTGGCGACATCTCTTATGATTTCTTCTCCAATTTGTTTGGTATTTCCATAGGGAGACAATGCCGGTTGAATGGGAGCACTTTCGGTTATAGGCATTTTTTCGGCTTGACCATAAACCGTACAAGAAGAACTGAATATAAACTGAGCTTGCGGCTTTTGCTGTAACTCTTTTAAAATATATACCAAAGAACTTATATTATTATCATAATACAAAAGAGGGTTTTCCACACTTTCGCCCACGGCTTTTGAAGCCGCAAAATGAATAATTCCTGAAACCTCTGGGTATTTTTTAAAAAAAGAATGAACGGCTTCTTGATTTCTTAAATCTAATTTTTCAAATTCGGGTTTCTTTCCTGTGATGGAATAAATTCCGTCTAAAACTTCAACAGAGGCATTAGACAAATCATCTATTATCACAACATCAAAGCCTTTGTTTTGAAGCTCAACGACGGTGTGTGAACCAATAAAACCTAATCCTCCTGTTACAAGTACTTTCATGTATTACTAAATACTAATTAAAAAATTCCAAAACAGAATCGGTAATAAATTGGATTTGTTCATCGTCTAATTCCGAATGCATCGGTAAAGAAATTACTTCTTGAACCAACTGATTGGTTACCGGAAAATTTTCTTCTTTGTAACGCGTATCGGCATAGGCCTTTTGCGAATGCAACGGAATGGGGTAATAAATCGCACAAGGAATCCCTTTACTTTGTAAGTGATCCATCAAGGCATTTCTATCTGCATCTACAATTCGCAAGGTATATTGATGAAAAACATGGCAATCACAGATATCACAAATCGTTGGAGCAATAATATTTTTATGTCCTTCAAATGCTTTTGAATACTTTCTTGCGGCGTCTTGTCGAGCGGCATTGTAGGTGTCTAGCAAAGGTAATTTGGCATTTAAAACCGCAGCTTGAATACTATCTAGACGAGAATTGACCCCAACTACGTCATGATGATAACGCACATACATTCCGTGATTGACAATACCCCGAATGGTATGAGCTAATGCATCATCATTGGTAAAAATGGCACCTCCATCTCCATAACACCCTAAATTTTTGGATGGAAAGAAAGAAGTAGCCCCTACATGTCCGATAGTTCCGGCTTTCTTTTTAGTTCCATCCGAAAAGCGACAATTTGCCCCAATGGCTTGAGCATTATCCTCAATCACATACAAATGATGTTCATTAGCTATACGCATAATGGCTTCCATATTAGCCGCTCTACCAAATAAATGAACAGGAACAATAGCTTTTGTTTTGGGTGTAATCGCTTTTTTTATTGCTTCAATCGAAATATTCATATTTACCATATCCACATCAACCAAAACGGGAGTCAATTGCAACAAAGCAATAACTTCTACCGTAGCAGCAAAAGTAAAATCGGCCGTAATGACTTCATCGCCGGGTTGTAAACCAAGTCCCATCATGGCAATTTGTAAAGCATCGGTTCCATTGGCACAGGGAATTACGTGTTTTACTCCTAAATATTCTTCTAAATTTTTTTGAAATTCGTGAACTTTTGGTCCGTTAATATAGGTTGTCGTATCTAAAACTTCTTGAATAGATGCATCTACCGTTTGTTTGATTTTCTCATATTGACTTTTTAAGTCAACCATTTGAAGTTTTCTCATGCTTTTTGATTTAATTTTTTTAAACGACTTAAATTCGTTTCAACTAACAAAAGTAATTATTTGCGTGTTGATAACAATGAAAATTGTATAAAGTAATGTATTTTAGCATCACAATATTTTTTTCATGCTAAGCTTCTATTCTTTTCTAGTTTCAATAGCCTCATTTTTTTTGAAAATAGCGGCATTATTCAGCCCTAAAATGAAACTTTTTGTTGAAGGTCGAAAAACCGTTTTTGAAACCCTTTCAAATCAAATTACAAATCAAGATAAAACCCTTTGGTTTCATGCGGCCTCTCTTGGCGAATATGAGCAAGGATTACCTGTGATGGATAAAATTAAAAGTCAATTTCCGAATCATAAAATTGTGCTTACTTTCTTTTCTCCTTCAGGATTTGAAGTGCGAAAAAATAATTCTATTGCTGATATTACCCTTTATTTACCCTTAGATTCCAAACAAAATGCCAAACGTTTTTTAGATATAGTTAAACCGGAAATAGTGTTTTTCATCAAATACGAATATTGGCCAAATTTTCTGAACGAATTAAAAATCAGAAAAATTAAAACCTATTTGGTCTCCGGAATTCTGAGAGAAAACCAAGTCTTTTTTAAATGGTATGGCGGATTTTATCGAAATTGTTTAAAAACCTTTGATTTCTTTTTTGTGCAAAATGACTCCTCAAAAAAATTGCTGCAATCATTAGGCTATCAAAACGTGAAAGTTTCCGGAGATACGCGTTTTGATCGTGTAGTATCCATTCTGGAAAGAGATAATTCGTTGGATTTTATCGAAGAATTTAAAAATAATACAACTACAATTGTCATTGGAAGCTCTTGGCCCAAAGACGAAGAATTAGTGGTGAATTTCATCAACAATTCTACTGAAAAGGTAAAATTTATTATCGCTCCGCATAATATTAAAGCAGAACAAATTTTGGAGTTACAAAAATCGATTACAAAAAAGGCGATTTTATTTTCGGATTATTCGGATGCCGCACAAACAATACCTGCAACCTCTCTGCGAGAGTTCGATGTTTTTATTATCAACACTATTGGCATCTTAACTAAAATTTATTCCTATGCCGAGATTGCCTACGTTGGTGGAGGATTCGGAAATCCGGGCGTTCATAACATTTTAGAACCGGCAACTTTTGGTATCCCAATTGTAATTGGCCCCAATTTTTCACATTTTGCAGAGGCAACTGCTTTAGTAAATCTGGAAGGTTGTGTTTCTATTTCCAATCAACATGAATTAAATGAAACGCTTTCAATTTTACTTTCCAACGAAGACATCCGCCATGAAAAAGGGCATATTTGTAGCACTTTTGTACAAATGAACAAAGGAGCCACACAACAGATACTCTCGTATATTCTTAAGGAAAACCTAAAATAAAAATTGAAATTATCTAAAAATTGTACCTTTCACAACTTAAATTAAATACCATGAAATTTTTACGCTTACTTATCCTGTTTCTATCTTTTTCTGCATTTGCCCAACAAGGCGGTATGTGGATTCCGTCACTTTTGGAAGGCATGAACGAAAAAGAAATGAAATCACTTGGCATGAAAATGTCGGCCAAAGACATTTATGATGTAAACCAATCGAGTATGAAAGATGCGGTACCGCATTTCAACAACGGTTGTACTTCGGAAGTGATTTCACCAAAAGGATTGTTATTAACCAATCACCATTGTGGTTATGGTCAAATTCAATCGCACTCCACTGTTGAGAACGATTATTTAGAAAAAGGTTTTTGGGCCATGAATCTTTCTGAAGAATTACCCAACCCAGGTATGGTTGTGACTTTTATTGTTAAAATTGAAGATGTAACCAAACAAGTTTTGGAAAACACACAAAACCTTAACAATGAAGCAGACAAACAAAAGAAAATTCAGGAAAATATTTCAGCTTTAACCAATTCTTTACCTAAAGAAAGTTGGCAAGAAAACCGAATTCGTACTTTCTATGATGGCAATCAATACATTTGGTTTGTAGTTGAAACTTTCAAAGATATCCGTTTGGTAGGTGCTCCACCATCATCCATTGGAAAATTTGGTTCAGATACCGATAATTGGGTTTGGCCTCGTCATACCGGCGATTTTGCTCTTTTTAGAATATATGCCGACAAAAACAATCGCCCGGCTTCTTACTCCAGCGAAAATGTTCCTTACACACCCAAACACTATTTCCCGGTTTCGACATCCGGAATTCAAGAAAACGATTTTACCATGGTCTTTGGCTATCCCGGTAGAACGCAAGAGTATTTACCTGCTGTAGCTGTTGAACAAATAGTAAATGATTTGAATCCTGCCAAAATAGAAGTACGAGATGTGGCTTTAAAAATTCAAGATGGATTCATGCGAAAAGACAAAGCCATTAAAATTCAATATGCTGCCAAATATGCCTCTGTAGCTAATTATTGGAAAAAATGGATTGGTGAAAACAAAGGTTTAATCAAGTCTAATGCCATTCAAATTAAAAAAGATTTTGAAAAAGACTTTATGACTCAAGTAGCCAAAGCCGGAAAACAAGAGGAATACGGAAACTTACTCAACGAGTTTGAAAAAAATTATGCAGAAATTGCTCCGTATGCCTTGAGTAGAGACTATTTTATGGAAGTTGTTATGCGTAATACAGAACTTTTAAGCTTTGGATACCGTCTCTACCAACTGGAACAAATATTCAACACACGTGGCGAACAAGCATTTACGGACAGAAAAAACAATTTGATTCCTGTATTTGAAGATTTGTACAAAGACTTTAATGCCCGTGTAGATGAAAAAGTAATGGAACAATTGATACAATTGTATGCCACAAAATCGCCCAAAGAATTGTTACCTCAAGAACTATTGAATCAAGATTTAAAAACAAAAACAGCCGAAATTTTTAGAACTTCAAAACTAACAAGTTACCAAGGGTTGACCCAATTAATTAATGGAGATGCCAAAACGGTTATAAACAATTTGAATCAAGACATTGGATACCAATTTGTTAAGCTACTCGCAGAAGCTTACCTTAAAAACGTAGCTCCAAAATTTGATGAAATTAATCTTAAAAACTCCGCATTACAACGCACCTATATGAAAGGCATTTTAGAGTTAAGCCCAAAAGAGGCTCGGATTTTTCCGGATGCCAATTCAACACTACGTGTAACATATGGCAAAGTAAAGGGATATGCTCCAAGCGATGCCGTATATTACAGTCCGGTAACCTATTTGGAAGGTGTTATGGAAAAATACATTCCGGGAGATTATGAATTTGATGTTTCACCCAAGTTGATTGAATTATACAAACAAAAAGATTTTGGTCCTTATGGTGAAAATGGGAAAATGCCGGTAAATTTTATTGGTACCAATCACACTACGGGAGGAAATTCGGGAAGCCCAGCCATTGATGCTCACGGAAATTTAATTGGCTTAAATTTTGACCGCGTTTGGGAAGGAACCATGAGCGATATTTATTATGATCCCGCGATTTGTAGAAACATTATGGTAGATGTGAGATATATTTTATTTGTGATTGATAAGTATGCCGGTGCCAAGCATTTGGTAGACGAAATGAAATTGGTTTCACCTAAAAGAAAAAAGAAAAAGAAATAAAAGGTTATAAAGAGAATAGAGTCAAAGAAATTGATAAAAAAAACTGTCAATTTTCAGACGCAAACGTTTGAAATCCAATTGATTTATTTTTTTAAAAAAAATAGTTGCAAAATATTTTGTTGAATTAAAAAATTTATATCTTTGCTCCGAATTAATAATTAACCTTTTATAATTTAGTAAGATGAAAAAAGTAATTTTAAGTTTAGTATTTGTTGCTGCTTTAACAGTAGTATCTTGTAAAGAAAAAGAAGCTGAAGTAACTGAAGAAGTAGTAACTGAAGAAGTTGCTCCTGAGGTTGTTGAAGAGGCTGCTCCAGTTGTTGACTCTGCTGCTGCTGCTACTGAAGCTCCTGCTGCTGAAGCTCCTGCTGCTCAGTAATTAGTAACAAGCTAATAAAGAAACTAATCCCGATATATTCGGGATTTTTTTTTGCTCAAAAATTAAGGTAATATCGAAGTTTCGAACTTAATTAATACTAACTGCTATTTGTTTACAAAATACAGTAAACTTTAACTTTTCATGAATAAAAAAAGCTTCACTTGAAGATCAAATGAAGCTTTTGTACTCAAGGCGGGACTTGAACCCGCACGAACATTACTGTTCACTGGATTTTAAGTCCAGCGTGTCTACCAATTCCACCACTCGAGCATTATAAGGTAGTTGAGCGAAAAACGGGATTCGAACCCGCGACCCCGACCTTGGCAAGGTCGTGCTCTACCAA
>JANJWE010000222.1 GCA_024709705.1 Flavobacterium sp.
GCTGAAACGGGAACTTTTACATGGGTAAGTGTTGCACCATAGTTTATTACAGACAATTCCATGCCGTTTTTATTTTTAAAAGTATAGCAAAATACGTCTTTTCTATTGGGTAGAAAACCGAAGGATTTGACGTTTTTGGACGGTATAAATTGTGAATTATGGTTTTTTTGCATGAATTTTTTATAGATATAATACCAAAATTAGAAAAGAATAAAAAAGAATCATACCGGTACCCACCAGTTTTTTGTATCTTGCCCACCAGTTAAAACGTCAACCTATGAAAACCATCGTGATTGATCCGTTGTCGGGAATACCCAAATACAAGCAAATTATAAATTCGGTTGAAATAGCTATAGCCGAAAAACGAATCCAAAAAGGAGACCAACTGCCGTCTGTAAATAAAATTTGTATGGAGCACGGTATTTCAAGAGATACGGTTTTATTGGCTTATGACGAATTGAAAAAAAGAGGTATTCTTTTTGCTATTCCGGGTAAAGGATACTACTTAAAAAGTACCGAGTTTAGTTTTGAACAGCGATTTTTTGTTTTGTTTGACGAATTCAATGCTTTTAAAGAGGATTTGTATGTTTCGTTTATGGAAGCAATTGACAATCAAGCTCAAATTGATATCTATTTTCATCACTTTAATGAAGTGTTGTTTCGAAAATTAATCAACGAAAGCAATGGGTTGTATTCCAAATACATCATTATGTCAACTCATCTCAAAGGAGCCGCCGAAGCTATACAAGTATTGCCGGAAAATGATGTGTATATTTTAGATCAAACCCGAGAAGAGTTCAAGAAATATCCGGCAATTTTTCAAAATTTTGAGGAAGATATTTTTCAATCATTACAAGAGGCATTGGGTTTACTCAAAAAATTTAAAAAATTGGTATTGATATATCCGGGATTCAAAGAACCTTACGGAATGGTAGTCGGATTTGAACAATTTGCAAGAGAGTTTTCTTTTCCAAGTGAAGTGATAACCGATTTTCAACAGGGTCAAGATATTGAAAAAGGGACAGTCTACCTTATTCCCAACGACAGACATTTGGTTCAGGTGTTGGAACAAGCCAATAGCCAACATCTTACTATTGCTCAAGATTTTGGGATTATATCTTATAACGATACGCCTTTAAAAAAAGTGGTAGCCAATGGCATTACGACAATTTCAACCGATTTTCAATTTATGGGAAAATGTTTGGCCGATATGGTTTTGCATAACAAAAAATTGAGCATCCAAAATCCCTGTCGATTGCTGATTCGAAATTCCATTTAAATCCTATGATAACTGTCAGTCTTTTAGCCGGTTATTTTTTGTAACTTTGGTAGTGTAAATGTAAAAAAAAGACCCAATGCTAAAAGCGATTCAATTTTCGTTACTCTCTTTTTTAGAGGAAATTGGGGATTTGACCTTCTTCACTCAACGGTTTTTTAAACAGCTTTTTAATGGGGCTTTTGAGGGGAAAGAGTTCCTGAAACAATGTTATAGTATTGGATATAAATCACTGCTTTTAGTTGGATTAACCGGTTTTATCATAGGATTGGTTTTTACGTTACAATCGCGTCCTACACTACAAGAATTTGGGGCTGTTTCTTGGATTCCATCAATGGTAAGTATTTCGATTATTCGCGAAATCGGCCCCATCATTACGGCTCTCATTTGTGCCGGAAAAGTAGGGTCGGGTATGGGTGCCGAGTTGGGCTCTATGCGAGTTACCGAGCAAATAGATGCCATGGAAGTATCGGGAACCAATCCGTTTAAATTTTTGGTGGTAACCCGAATTTTAGCCGCTACTCTCATGTTGCCTTTGTTGGTTATTTTTGGGGATGCAGTTGCCGTATTCGGGTCGTTTTTGGTAGAACATTTTAAAGGAAATGTTTCTTTTATGTTGTATTTCAATCAGGTATTTACGTCTCTGGAGTTTGGCGATTTGATACCGGCTACTATTAAATCGTTCTTCTTTGGCTTTGCCATCGGATTGGTAGGATGTTACAAAGGCTATACGTGCAAACGCGGCACTGTGGGCGTGGGAATGGCCGCCAATAGTGCGGTGGTGTATACCTCTGTTTTACTCTTTGTACTCGATTTTATCGCCGTATTTGTAACCGATTTGTTTTACGATTTGTAACAAAATAGACTATGAAAAATACGCAAAAACCGGTTATACAAGTGAACCAATTATTTAAAAGTTTTGGCACTCATCCTGTTTTAAAGGGATTTAATTTAGAGTTGTTTGAAGGCGAAAACTTGGTTGTCATGGGGAAATCGGGTTCCGGAAAATCGGTATTAATCAAATGTATCATTGGGTTGGAAACACCTGATTCCGGATCGATAGAAATTTATGGTAAGCCAACGGAAACTTTTGATGAGGCAGAGTGGAATGAGATGCGAACTCAGGTTGGATTTTTATTTCAAGGCAGTGCATTATACGATTCGATGTCGGTTCGTGAAAATTTAGAGTTTCCCTTGCGAAGACATCGAAGTAAATTTATAAATTCCAAAGACAATACCACTTTGGTTCTGGAAGCACTCGAAAATGTAGGGTTGGCTCACTCTATCGATTTGATGCCTAGTGAATTATCCGGAGGAATGAAAAGACGAATAGCTCTGGCTCGAACACTTATCTTAAAACCTAAAATTATTTTGTATGACGAACCAACTACGGGACTCGACCCTATTACAGCTAAAGAAATTATCGCTTTAATGAAAGAGGTGCAACAAAAGTATTCTACTTCTTCTATCATCATTACGCACGATGTAGATTGTGCTCGAGTTATTGCCAATAGAATGGTGCTCTTGGTAGACGGCGTTAATTATGCTCAAGGAACTTACACCGAATTGCAAAATAGTAATGACCCTACTATTCAAGCTTTTTTTAAATAACACAAAAATGGAAAATTCAACTCAAGAAAAAACAAAACTCGGAATGTTTGTCCTACTCGGATTGGCTCTTTTTGTAATAGCCATTTATCTCATAGGCAATAAACAGAGCATGTTTGGCAATAATATCCTGATAAAAGCAACTTTTTCCAATGTCAACGGATTGCAAATTGGAAATAACGTGCGGTATTCCGGAATTGATATAGGCACTGTTAAAGCCATTGAAATGGCCAACGATTCGGTTATAGAAGTAACCCTTGCCATACAAACCAAAATAGCCCAACATATCAAAACCGATGCGATTGCTTCCATAACTTCAGACGGTTTGGTGGGCAACCGAGTAATCAATATCATACCCGGAAAAAAAGGGGTGCAACCCATACAAACGGGAGATTACATTCAAACCTACAGTCGGATTGGGACCGATGCCATTTTGGAAACTTTAAATGTAACCAATGAAAATGCCGCTTTGCTCACCGCTGATTTATTGAAGATTACGAAGAAAATCAATGAAGGAACCGGTACAGTAGGGGCCTTGTTGAACGATAGTCTTATGGCCCAAGATTTAAAAGTCTCCCTACAGCAAATTCGAAAAACTACAGCGGGAACCCAGCAAACGGTTGAAAAATTGAATGCGATGCTTGTGAGTTTAGATCAAAAGGACAATGTAGTGGGCGTGTTGAAAGATACGGCAGTGGCCGGACAAATCAAGAAAATGGTGGGAACATTGCATCAATCAAGTAAAGACATATCGGGGGCTGTGACCCATCTGAATCAAACGATTTTAAATGTAAAAGAAGGGCAAGGAGCTCTCAATTATTTGTCAAACAATCCCAAATTGGTTCAACAAATCGATTCTACTATGATTCTTTTGAATCAAGCCGGAATAAAACTCAATCAAGATTTGGAAGCTTTACAACATCATTTTTTATTCAGAGGGTATTTTAAAAAATTAGAAAAAGAAAAACAAAAAGAAGCCAAAAAGCAATAGCTCTGTTGGTTTTTTTGGATTATTCCATGACCGAAAATTTTGGAAAATTCAGCTCGAAAAGACAATTTTAGCTAAAAAAATATATATTTGTAATCCCTAGGAAATGGTGTTCTTCCTAACCCAACCGCTCTTTTGAGCTGATGACGCCTGATTTATAGCATTGTCAAACCTTTGAATCAGGAATATGAGCTTATTTTCTAAAATGAAATCTTTTATTTTTCGTGTTTTAAACCGTTCGGTTTGGAATTGGAGTACGGCAAAAGATACCGCTGTTTATTTAGTGAAATGGTCCTTTTGGGCTTTGGTGTTGGGTCTTTTCGTAGGTTCGGCCTCTGCCGGATTTTTGGTGTCTCTGGATTGGGTTACTACCACTCGAGAAAACCATTTGTGGCTGATTGCATTTTTACCTCTTGCCGGATTTTTAATTGGGCTTATTTACCATTATTACGGTAAAGAAGTACAAGCCGGAAACAATCTTCTACTGGATACTTTACACACACCTAAAGAAAAAATTCCGTTTAAGATGGCTCCTTTGGTATATTTGGGAACCTTAATCACGCATTTTTTTGGTGGGTCGGCTGGGCGTGAAGGAACCGCTGTTCAAATGGCCGGTGCTATAGGAGACCAATTGGCTCCTTGGTTTAAACTCAATCCTGAAGAGCCAAAGACACTCCTAACGGCCTCTATAGCTGCCGGTTTTGCCTCTGTGTTTGGTACACCATTGGCCGGTGCAGTGTTTGGTTTAGAGGTTGCTCGCATTGGGAAAGTGCGTTACCAATCTCTTTTTCCGGTTTTTGCGACGGCTATTTGGGCTAGTTTTATAACGGATGCCTGGCAAGTAGAGCATACGCATTATCCTATTTTAGAGAAACTTACTTGGGAACCCTTACATTTGGTTTACATTACCGGTGCCGGAATTGTGTTTGGAATCACGGCAGCTCTTTTTAGTAAACTCATGCACAGTACCGGCTCTGTTTTTAAACGAGCCATAGCCTATCCGCCATTACGGCCTTTTTGGGGTGGGGTAATGGTGGCTTTGTTGGTTGCCCTACTAGGAACCTCAAAATATATAGGCTTGGGAATTCCTACTATTTTACAGGCTTTTGAAGAAGCCTCGCCTTTTACCGATTTTGCCCTTAAAATGGGACTTACCATTATTACTCTGGCTTCCGGATTTAAAGGGGGTGAAGTTACCCCGCTTTTTTTCATAGGTGCCACCTTAGGCAGTGCTCTGTCTTGGGTGTTGCCTTTACCAACGGCTCTTTTGGCGGCTATGGGATTTGTTGCGGTATTTTCCGGAGCAACCAATACGCCTTTGGCTTGTACGATTATGGGATTGGAGTTATTTGGAGTTGAAAATGGTATCTACATAGCCTTAGCATGCGTGGTTGCCTATGTGTGTTCCGGACACCACAGCATCTACACAAGTCAGCGTATTGGAGAAGCCAAAAATCCTAAACTGGAAAACCATATCCATCAAAAAATAGAGGATATTCATAGGTCCAACCAAAGCCGGAAGTAATTTCTTAGCGGAGAATCTATTTAGGAGTTTCTTTGTGGTTTAACGAAACAAAGATGCCCACACCCAAGGCTACAGCAATAAATCCTAACGAAACCCACTCCGGAAATTTGTAGTGGTGTACGATCAACATTTTAATTCCTACAAAACTTAAGATGGCGATTAAACTGTATTCCAAATGAGCGAACTTATTGAGCATGTGCGACAAAAAGAAATACATGGAACGCAGTCCTAAAATAGCAAAGATATTGGAGCTGAAAACCAAAAACGGATCGGGGGTTATGGCCAAAATAGCCGGCACACTATCCAAGGCAAACAATACATCCATAAGTTCTATGACAATCAAAGCTACAAACAAAGGTGTTGCAGCTCTTATGTGTTTTCTTTGCACAAAAAAGTGTTCGTGCTCCATGTGCATGGTAATGGGCATTACCTTTCTTAGATTTCGGTAGATAAATGATTTTTTGGGGTTAAAATGACTTTCTTCTTTTTTAAACAGCATTTTTCCGGCGGTGAATAAGAGAAAAAGACCAAAAATATAGGTCATCCAGCTGAATTTGTTTATCAAAATGACGCCAAAGAAAATCATTAAACCTCTAAAAAGGATAGCTCCCAAGATGCCCCAAAACAAAACCCGATGTTGGTATTTTTGAGGGATGCGAAAGGAGGAGAAAATAACGGCAATCACAAAAATATTATCCACACTCAATGACAGTTCGATGAGGTATCCGGTAATAAACTTCATCGAAGCGACCAAAGGCGTGTACTGTTCGGGATTTGCTACATGCCCTTCTTGGTACAACCAATAAATCAAACCTGAAAACAAAAAGGAAAGCGTTACCCAAATACCGGTCCAAATACCGGCTTCCTTTGAACTGATTATGTGAGGGGTTTTGTTGAAAACACCCAAATCCAGAGCTAAAAATAACAGAATAGCCGTAATAAATAATATCCAAACCAACATGGTAATTTTTTGATGTAAATGTAGTAAAGTAATCTCGATTTGGTGTTAGGCCTTCCACTTAATTTTAGGCCATTTAACAGAAGTATTAAAAAGCCTTTTGCACCGGGATTTTGGGTTGAAAGTAAGGTCTAAATGAAGGTAGATTGCGATAAAAGAAATAAAACACAAATCGTTTTTTATTGAAAAAAAATAATTTTTTAAAGCCAAATATTGAAAATATTTTAATTATTTTTTAATTTTATTTAAAAATCAATAATTTAGTTGTATCTTTGTCCTTTATTAATACTATACTTATTATGAACGAAGGAACCATTAAATTTTTCAACGAAGCTAAAGGCTTCGGATTCATCACTCCTAAAGATGGGGGACAAGATGTGTTTGTACACGCGAGTGGTCTTAACGAATCAGTTCGTGAGAATGACACAGTCTCTTATTCTGTAGAGAATGGACAAAAAGGACTCAATGCAGTGAACGTAAACGTTATCTAAGATATATTTTTACCTTGTAATGAACTAAGCCAATCTTTTAGATTGGCTTTTTTAGTTTTAGGAGTTTTGTTTTTTCCAACTTTTTTGTGCTTTTGGGTTTATTTTTTGTGTTGAGTAGATTAGACCGGGGATATAAGTTATTTGTGATTCAATTCTTTTTTATATTAATTTTTAAGATAACTGTACATATTTTCTAAAATAGTTGTTAAATTCAAATCAATTTAAGAAATTAGCTTAAAATTTATCGTATGGAAACCCCTGTAAATCAAAAACCTTTAGGTTTGTTACTTCATAGTTTTGCACTTCGCTTTCTGTTCCTTTTTTTTCTTCTCATTTGTTTACCTTGGCCGGTTATGGGTTCTATTCCGGGCTTAGATATTTTATTAAACGGATTGTTGATGGCTGTTGAATGGAGTAATCAAGTACTTTTTCAAACTTATGATGCATTGGTTTTGCCCAATGGGAGTAGTGATACGTCTTGGCATTATACTTTTTTAAAATTAATGTTACTGGTTTCATTAGTGCTGGCTTTTGTATGGACACTTTGGAAACGTCATAAGCCGGTGGGGAATGGACTCACGGTTTGGTTTTTACTCCTGTTGCGATACGAATTGATATTTATCTGTTTTTATTACGGAATCATCAAATTGTTTGGGCAGCAAATGCCTTTCCCCAGTATGAGTTTGATGGCTACACCGGTGGGCGACTTGCATCCGATGCGATTGGGTTGGGTTTTTATGGGGTATTCGTTTTCCTATCAGTTTTTTGCCGGTTTACTAGAAGTAGTCGCCGGATTGTTTTTATTCTACCGACGCACCATTTCGTTGGGCATCGTACTCTCTTTATTTGTTTTCGGACAAGTTTTACTTATGAATCTCAGCTTTGATGTACCGGTTAAAATTGTGGCCGGCAGAACGTTTATCATCGCGGTTATTTTATTTTTATACGATAGCAAACGGTACCTTAATTTTTTTATCCTCAATCAAACTACCCTTCCGGCTACTGTTTTTCATGTGCCTTTGCCTACCCGAAGACAACGCATCATGCGAATAGTTCTAAAATCGGTTTTTTTCTTCTTTATTTTTATAGGCGAATTTGCAACAGCACTCTTTGTGCCTCCGCCTCATGTTTTGAATCATCCTATACCTCCCGGGGTTTATGAAGTCACCCATTTTATAGCTAATAAGGACACCCTGGATGTAGCCACCAATGCTAAGGCCTGGAAAGACATTATTTTTGATTTAGACGGAACCGGAAGTGTACAAAGTTCAGATACGGTATTCAGACAGCGATATGGCAGAGGGTATTTCAAATGTGTGGCCGACTCACTTTCTAATGCATTGCAATTCAAAACCGTGAGTCCGCTTTTTGAAGAAAAACTCAAGTTTACTATGCAATGGGAAAAATTAGACCAAGACCGCTATCTGCTTAAAGGACGCTTACACCAAGACCAAATACAGGTGCAAATAAAAAATACAAACCGGTTTTTCCCCTTAACTCGCAAACCTTTTCATTGGAGACAGGATTATGTGCCGTAATACTGAGTTGTTTTCTTGTTTCCTTTTAATCGGACATTCGGAACGGTTTTGGGTTGCCGTTGTTTTCATTCAATCCCGGTTATGCCTGGGTTGAAAGCGTTATGGGATATTTCGCTATTAGTGTTGAAGTTTTATTCTGATAGGAATCTTGCTGAAATCCCAAGAAGTGGGGCTTTTTTCAAGTAGTGGATT
>JANJWE010000229.1 GCA_024709705.1 Flavobacterium sp.
GACTACCCAAATGCCATAAAAACATTAACTCAATTGATAGAATTCAGAAAAGAATACAAGGAAGATTTGGTTTCACTTTATATGTTTACCGGTCAATTGGACAATGCGTTAAGCTTAATAGAAGAGCTAAATCGAACGATAGGGAAATCAGAAATGCGGGAACAATACCGCTCCCAAATTTTGGCTTCGGGGAAATACCAAAATATTGAAAGTGAAAGACTTTTGGAGTCCCTTAAAAATAACCCAAAAGATGAAGCCGCATACGAAGCTTTGATTGCTTTTTATTTGAAACAAAATCAACAAGAAAAAGCTTTTGAGTTAACCCAAAAAATGGAAAAAGAATTACCGGAATCAGATTGGGCTCAAGTAGGACTTTTTAAATTTTATCTGGATCAAAAACAAGAACAAAAACTCGTTGAATCATTACATAAAAGCCTTTCAAGTAGGAAAATAGATATCAAAATCAAGCACCGAATTTTTAATGAATTTTTAATTTATGCCAAAAATAAAGAAGAACTGGTTCCGGAGGTAGAAAAGGCCATTTCTCATTTCAAAAACGAAAGAGATATTCAAGTAGCCAAAGAAGTGGGTAAGTTTTATCAAATGAAATTAGACTGGAATAATGCAGCTCACTATTATGAAATGGCTCTTAAAAATTATCCGGATGATCTTGAGATTTATTTTCTTTTATCTGAAGCCTTTTTACAATCTAAACAATGGGACAAATTAGATCGTTTTAGTTGGGATAATTTAGAAAAATATCCCCTTCAACCCGAATTTTATTACTATGCCGCCAAAGGGGCTTATGAATCCAAAGCGTATCAAAAAGCTAAACAAGCTTTGGAAACCGGTATAGATTATATTGTAGATTCGGAAGAATTAGAACGTAAATTTTACTTGCTTTTAGCCGATACTTACAAAAGTTTGGGAGACAATCAGAAAGCCAATTTATACGTAAACAAAGCCCAAAAAATTAAGAAATGAAAAAATTGTTTTTTCTCATAGCGGGGTTGGTGTTACTTCAAAGTTGCCGCACACAAAAGGGAATTGCCGAAGGAAAGGCAACAGAGCAAGTTGCTGTACAAAAAATTATAGACCAACATTATGCTCTCAAAACCAATTTTGAAACCGTATATATTAGGGCGAATACCAAATACAAAGACAACAACCAATCTTTGGGATTCACCACAGAAATTAAGATCAAACGAAATGAAATTATCTTAGTGAGTGTTCGTTTTTTAGGAATGACCATGGCAAAAGGTTTGCTAACACCGGATTCGGTTCAATATTATGAAAAAAATGGCGGAACCTATTTTGAAGGCAATTACGAGACTTTGAGTAATTGGTTAGGAACCGATTTGGATTTTTTTAAAGTTCAAAGCATGTTAATTGGTCAGGCTATGGATAATTTAAGAGATAAGAAGTATCTAAATTCTATAGAAAACAATCAGTTTAAGTTGTTTGAAACCGGCACAACCTCTAAATCTTTTTACTTTGAAGCGGAAAACTTTTTAATAAAACGCCAAGAGATTGAACAGTTTGATAAAAACCGAAAGCTAAAAGTTACCTATCCTAATTACAAATCGTATAAAGAATCGGTACTGCCTTTGTCGGTATATATAGAGGCCATTCAAGACGATCAACGCAATACAATTACCTTAGATTACAACACGGTAACTTTTAATGAAGCCTTGTCTTTTCCGTACAAAGTTCCGGAGGGATTTACATTAAAAACGATTGAAAATTAAAATGAAATGAAAAAGTATTTCCTCCTAATCATATTTTTATCTTGTAGCATTTCAGCTTGGTCTCAGACAGATGACCAAAAAAAACTTGAAGAGCGAAAAGCACGATTGCTAGAGCAAATCAAGCAAAATGAGAGAATGCTAAAAGAAACAACTCAAAAAGAAAAGTCGGTTATTAATGTTATTCAACAACAAAATGCCAAAATTGAATTGAGACAAAGACTCATTCAAACAACCGAAAAGCAAGCCAAGTTGTTAACCGATGATATTTATGTAAATCAACTCAAAATTAATAAACTTAATAGAGAGCTAGAAGCACTCAAAGAAGATTATGCCAATATGATTGTAAAATCATACAAGAGCAGATCGGAGCGTAGCAGAGCCATGTTTTTATTGTCTTCCAAAGATTTTACACAGGCCTACAAAAGAGTTCAATACATGAAACAATATGCAAGTTATCGCAAAAACCAAGGAGATGAAATCAAAGTTAAGACCGAAGAATTAGAGCTACAAAATATAAAATTACAAAAGCTTAAATCGGAAAAGGAACAACTTTTGGTTCAACAAGAGCAAGAAAAAGCAACCTTAGAAAAGGAAAAAAAACAACAAGAAACGTTAGTAAATTCTTTAAAGAAAGATAAAAATAAAATAGCTGCTCAAATAAAAAAGCAACAGCAAGAAGCCAATGCCATAGATCGCAAAATACAACAATTGATTCGTGAAGCTATTGCAGAAGCCAATCGAAAAGCGGCTAAATCTTCAGGAACTAAAACAGTTTCAACCGGTAGTTCTTCGTCTAAAATGGTTTTGACTCCCGAAGGGAAAATCGTTTCAGATAACTTTAAAGCAAATAGAGGAAGATTGCCATGGCCGGTAAAGAAAGGATTCATTTCACTTAAATTTGGCTCTCAGCCTCATCCGGTAGTAAAAACAACACAGATTAATAGCAACGGAATAGAAATTTCAACCGAACAAGGTGAAAATGCCTATGCGGTTTTTGGAGGAGAAGTATTCTTAGTTCAAATTATTACACCCATTAAAAAAGCAGTATACGTTCAGCATGGAGATTTTTTCACAGTGTATTACAATTTAAGTTCTGTAAATGTATCCAAAGGAGATAAAATTAAAGAAAATCAAGTAATAGGAAAGATATTTACAGACGGAACCGGAAAAACAGCTATTAAATTCTCCGTTTTACAAAACGATACCTTTTTAAATCCACAAACTTGGTTGGCTCCCAATAAATAGTAAAAAAAACGATACCTTAAATGGGGTATCGTTTTTTTATTTATATAAATAAAGCTTTTAACTCAGTAGCGTCATTTGGTGCCATTTTCCCGGCTAAAACCAAGCTTAATTGTTTGCGTCGCAAGGCAGCATCAAACCTTTGTTTTTCTAACTCTGTTTGCGGTTCTATTGGAGGAACAGGAATAGGTCTTCCGGTTTCATCAACAGCAACAAAAGTGTAAATGGCTTCATTAGCCTTACTTTTAATACCCGATTCCCGGTCTTCAATCCATACATCTATAAAAATTTCCATTGAAGTTGTAAAGGTTCGTGAAACTTTTGACTCTACAGTTACAACACTTCCCAATGGTATTGCTCTATTAAAGGCTACATGATTCACAGACGCGGTAACACATACACGTCTGGAGTGTCTCCGAGCGGTTATACTGGCGGCTCTATCCATACGAGCCAATAGTTCGCCCCCAAAAAGATTGTTTAAAGGATTGGTTTCTCCCGGTAGAACAATATCAGTTAAAGTGGTTACAGATTCTGAAGGATTTTTTGCTTGCATTGTTTTTTTTGCAAAGGTATAAAATCTCGATAAAGTAAATAAAAAAACTCCCGAAGGAGTTTAAAGTATATAAAGGTGAGTTAGTGTAATTCTTGAACGAGCATCCAAGCTTCTTTGTTGTGTGTAGCTCGAATAGAATCTAAAACTTTTTGAGCTTCTTCGGCACTGGAAAAACTTCCGTAAAGTACCGGGTGTAAACCGTGTTTGTTTGGGCTTATTTTTTTGGCATCAAAACCTAAATCCAAAAGGGCGTTGAGTGCTTTTACAGCATTTTGTTCGTTTTTAAAAGCTCCGGCAACCAAGTGATAGTTGTGATTGCTCGTGGTTGCGTTAGTTAATGTTAAGGCCTTCATTGGAGCTTCAATAAAAAAGGTAGCTTCCTGTATTTTGGCTTCTACTTTTTCTTGCACGGCTTGTTCAACCAATAATATTTGTTTTTCGGTTTTTGAAACGTGCCATTGGTTTAAATAATATCCTCCAATACCTACACCAATTACAAATAAAGCAGCGTATTTTAACCAAGGGTAGGTTCTTTTCTCCGGGGTAATAGTAATAGGGGCTTTTTCTTCAAAAACTTGAGCTTCTTTTTTATAAATTTCTCTTTTAATTTCCGGGGAAGTAAAAGACGATAACCCGAAGGAACTTGTTAAATAATTGATGCTTTCGGTTGGCTCAAATAAATAACTTAGCTCTCCATTACCTTTAAAAGTTCCAATATTTTTTAAAGTGACAGGTTGGTTTAAGTCTAAAAGGGATGTCCAAGAATTCACTTCATTTTCTACTTTTTTCAAAGCTTCTTCAAAAGTGATTTTTTCTACTTGAGAAATAAAATCAACCAACAAACCGTCATTATTAGTAATTCGATTGTTAAAGGCTAATTTTTTGAAAGGAGGATAAAAAGTAGTTCCGCCTTCAGAAACCCTAGCCGATTGAATTTCGGTTACAAAAGAACCAAAACCCGGAATCGTAACACACTGGTAGCGATATAGAAGTTGCGATATGTATTGCTCAATTCTCATAGAAACAAAGAAAAAAGATTCAACTCTCGAAACAAAATTTTATCCACAATTTTTATTAACAATTTGAGGTAATTTGATAACCGTTTGCGGTTCAAAATGTTAAGTTTTATTTACGCGTTTATTCAAGAATATCATGACATGTTTCATAAAAATTCTTTTACAATTTGTAAAAATTATGTTTCTTTGAAATTCAATTATACGCCATGACAGAATCTGAATTGTTTTATACCTTAGCGTTACTTCGTGTGGATGGAGTGGGTGATATTATCGCCAAAAAATTAATACGTGAATTTGACAACCCGGAACTTGTTTTCAAACAAAAAAAATCTGTTTTAACTAAAATTGAAGGGATTGGTTTAAAACTGTATTCGAGTCTTCAAAACAAATCTATTTTTGAATTAGCAGAACAAGAATTAAAATTCATTCAAAAAAATGATATTGAGGTTTCTTTTTTTACAGAAAAGAATTATCCCGAACGACTTAAACATTGTATTGATGGGCCTACTTTATTGTTCTCAAAAGGTGCCATTGATTTAGAAAATAAAAAAATCATTAGTGTTGTGGGTACGAGACAAATTACGTCTTATGGGACAGATTTCTGTAAAAAATTTATAGAAGAAATTGCACCTTTAAATCCCATAATTGTTAGTGGTTTTGCTTATGGCGTAGATATTTTGATTCATCAATTGGCCATTGAAAACAATCTCCAAACTTTGGGGGTTTTGGCACATGGTCTTAATCAGGTTTATCCTAAAACACATAAAAAATTTGTCTCAAAAATGGAGCAAAACGGAGGGTTTTTAACCGAGTTTTGGAGTATCCATAATCCGGATAAAGAAAACTTTGTGAGAAGAAACAGAATTGTAGCCGGAATATCAGAAGCCACTATTGTGGTAGAAAGTGCAGATCGTGGCGGTTCTTTAATTACAGCAACTTTGGCTGCCGATTACAATAGAGATGTATTTGCTGTTCCGGGAAGGGTTTCGGACAAATACAGTATGGGCTGTAATACGTTAATTAAAACTCAAAGAGCCCAGATGCTTACTTCAGCAGCAGACTTGGTCTATATGTTAAATTGGGAAATCGAGAATCAGTCCTCAAAACCTATACAAAAACAACTTTTCGTAACCTTAGAAGAGGATGAACAAAAAATATATGATTATTTACTTCAAGAAGGAAAACAAGAATTAGATTTGATTGCATTGAAATGCGATTTTCCTATTTTTAAAACCTCCTCACTTCTAACAACAATGGAGTTAAAAGGAGTCGTAAGGCCTCTTCCGGGTAAGATTTTTGAAGCAATTTAATCAAATGGTTTTTTCCCAAATTACTTTGTATTTTGCCCATTGGGTATCATCTAGTTTTTCTATGATATATAAGTTTGGGAATAATTCATTGATGTTTTTTTTAAACTCGGCTTTTTCTACAGCCTCAAGAATTTCGGGAATGGTGATGGTTTTTAATGTTGCAGCTTTGGTGTTTTCAAGAGTTTCAAAAGGGTCTTTCATAAATTGAAAAACAAACAAGTTTCTACAGAGTATAAACCTAGTTATATTTACCTTACGATGTCTTTTTTGGATGTAGTCAATTTTAATTTTCTTCAAGGGGTTTTGTGAAACCGTGTGCATACAACTACTCGACTCGTTTTGATTGAATAGAATATGAACGGCTTCGGTTTCTTGTGCCCCAATGAATGAAGTTATCAGAAGAAATAATAAGATAAATTTGTTTTTCATTTTATAAAAATCCGAGTTTGTTTCTAACGCGTTGAAGTACTTCTTGTGCTTTCAATTGTGCTTTTTGGGCTCCTTCAAAAAGGGCTTTGTCTACTTCAGGCAAGTTATTCATATAATAACTGTATTTTTCACGTTCTTTTTTAAACTTGTTTACAATGAGTTCATATAAAGCTTGTTTTGCATGTCCATAACCATAATTTCCTGCCAAATATAAAGTTTTCATTTCTTGGGTTTCAGCTGCAGAAGCCACAAGTTTATATATAGCAAAAACTTTACAAGTATCGGGATCTTTTGGTTCTTCAAGGGGTTTACTGTCGGTTTCAATAGACATTATTTGTTTACGCAAGGCTTTGTCATCCAAAAAAATATTGATGGTGTTGTTTCTGGATTTACTCATTTTGTGACCGTCTGTTCCAGGGACGTACATGGTTTCTTCCTGAATTTTAGCATCAGGAAGTACAAATGTTTCTCCCATTTGATGATTGAAACGGGAAGCTACATCACGAGTGATTTCCAAATGTTGCAATTGGTCTTTTCCAACCGGAACTATTTCGGCATCATACAGCAATATATCTGCAGCCATCAGCATAGGATAGGTAAACAATCCGGCATTTACATCATCCAGCCTGTCGGCTTTATCTTTGAAGGAATGAGCAAGTGTTAAACGTTGAAATGGGAAAAAACAACTCAAATACCATGATAATTCTGCTGTTTGCGGCACATCACTTTGTCTGTAAAAAACTACTTTGTTTAAATCTAAACCACATGCCATCCAGGTTGCTGCCACACTGTAGGTGTTGCTTTTTAATTCTTCACCATTTTTAATTTGGGTTATAGAATGTAAATCAGCTATAAATAAATAAGAGTCATTTTCAGGACGGTTTGCCATTTCTATTGCTGGAATGATAGCACCCAATAGATTTCCCAAATGAGGAGTTCCTGTTGCTTGAATTCCGGTTAAAATCTTTGACATAGAGTTTTTAGAATTAGTAAAACGTAAGTTTTATAAGGTTTTTAAAATGCAAAGGTATTTTTTTTGAATTAAAGTTTGATGATTATCCTTCTTTTCGTTTACAAATTAATTTTCGTTTCCTTACATTTGAAACTATGAAATTAGTTAAAATTACTTTTTGGATACTTTGGAGGGTTTGGTTTTATCTTCTTATTGCTCTTCTCATTATCATTTTGTTTCCTCTTTTAGTTCTATCAATTCTAAAAGAATCTTGGTACCCTTTCTTTTTCAAACTGGCTCAGTTTTGGGCTAAATGTATTTTATGGGGTATGGGGTTTTATGCCAAAGTGCACTATGAAGCTACATTTTCAAAAAAGCAAAGCTACATGTTGGTGGCCAACCACACATCTATGACCGATATTATGCTAATGTTGGTAATTGCCAAAAACCCTTTTGTTTTTGTTGGGAAGAAAGAATTAGCTAAAATTCCACTATTTGGCTTTTTTTATAAAAGAACCTGTATATTGGTTGATAGAGACAGTCCAAAAAGCAGAATGGCGGTTTACCAAAGAGCACAAAACAGATTGAATCAGGGATTAAGTATATGTATTTTTCCGGAAGGGTTGGTTCCTGAGGATGAATCTGTGGTTTTAGCTGATTTTAAAGATGGGGCTTTTCGTTTGGCTATAGAGCATCAAATTCCAATTGTCCCTATGACATTTTATGATAATAAAAAACGTTTTTCATATACTTTTTTTAGCGGAAGTCCAGGCATAATGAGGGCTAAGGTGCATCCTTTTATACCTACTTTGGGATTAACTTTAGATGATAAAAAGAATATTAAAGACCAAGTTTGGAATATTATTTTTCACGAGCTTTCTTCCTGTAGTTACAAAAGATGATTAAAATTTTTCGTTGTGTTGAGAAAGGTCAAGTCCCATAAGTTCTGATTCTTCAGAAACTCTCAATGGAATAATTTTGTTGGTTATTTTGTAAAGGATAAGGGTGCCAAAGAAAGAAAACAGAGCCACAATCAGTAAGGCAATCATGTGATGTCCAAATATACGCCAACCTCCATTTAACAAACTTACATTTTCTCCTTCTGCAAATAGTGCTGTTAAAATCATTCCCATTATTCCGCCAACTCCATGACAAGCAAACACATCAAGTGTGTCGTCTATGGCTTTTAGTTTGGACCAATTGAGCATTAGATTGGAAACAATCGCAGCTATAAATCCAAAAAACAGACTTACCGGTATAGAAATGAATCCTGCAGCAGGAGTAATGGCAACCAATCCAACAACTGCTCCTATACATGCACCTAATGCAGATACTTTTCTACCGTTTAGCCGATCAAAAAATATCCATGTCAACATGGCTGATGCCGATGCTGTGGTTGTAGTTGCAAACGCCATGGCGGCAGTTCCATTGGCGGCTAAGGCAGACCCCGCATTGAAACCAAACCAACCAAACCACAACATACCTGTACCCAAAAGAACAAAGGGAATATTGGTGGGAATATGTTCGCTGTTTTTTCGTTTACCAAGAACTAAAACACCGGCTAATGCTGCAAATCCGGCACTCATGTGAACCACTGTTCCGCCTGCAAAATCTTTAATACCAAAATAACTTCCTAATAAGCCGTTTGGATGCCAAACCATATGGCATAAAGGAGTATAAATAAATAAGGTAAAAAGGCAAATAAAAAGCAAATAGGATATAAATCGAACCCGTTCTGCAAATGAGCCGGTAATAATGGCTGGAGTGATGACGGCAAATTTCATTTGAAAAAGGGCAAATAATACAAAAGGTATGGTAGTAGCCATGTTTGCATGTGGTAAAACCGATACTTGATTAAAAAAAGCGAATTGAAAAGGATTGCCTATTAGTCCGTAATAATTTCCATTCAAGGTTATTCCTATTGGATCTCCAAAAGCCAAACTAAAACCTAAAGCAACCCAAAGTAAAGATATGACCCCTAGGCATATAAAACTTTGTAGCATGGTAGAAATGACATTTTTTTTCCCAACCATACCCCCATAAAAGAAAGAAAGCCCCGGTGTCATTAATAAAACCAAACAGGATGAGGTTAGGAGCCATGCGGTGTCTGCTGCGTTTATATCATTTAGGGTTAGGAAATTATTGTCGTAATCTGAACTGTTGTTTTTCCAGAACAAACCGGTTATGGCTAATAATGAGATCAATCCAAACGAAGCAACCCATCTTTTTTCTATTTTCATATACCCCTATTTTATTAGGGTAAATTTATAAAATTCTGTATTTATTTATATAGAACCCCAATTATTTTTGGGTAGTTCTTATGTTTTTTGTAAAAATAAAAAAGCGAGACCGTTTTAGTCTCGCTTTTTTAAATTTTCGTAAATAGTATATTAGTTTACTACGATATTGTCAATTTGCATAGTAGTAGTCAAACCTGTAGTTCCATTTCCAACGTATTCAAAAACAAAGAAACCATTTCCAGTGATTGAAGCAGGAATATTATAGGTTCCACTGTTTGTGAAGTTTGCAGGATAACCAGAAGTTAACCCGGCAGAAATAGAAAAGTTTGAGGTAATGTCAACTAAAGTAGCTGTATTGATATTGGCTCCAGGAGTGTAATTTGTTGTATAATATACTTTAAATACAGAACCTGTTGTAAATCCGGCTTTGGTTTGAAATGACAATGTATTGGCCGCAGTCATATCTACAGGTACCATAAATAATGCTCTATTGGCCTCAGGAGTACCACCAAAAGAAGTCATTTGAATGTATTTGTTGCCGCCAAAAGTTGTAGTAGCCCAATAACGGGTACCTACTGCAGCATCATTTACATATTTATCAAATTGTCTGTTTGCTGGGGAAGTTGTAGGGTAGCTTTCAAAATTTTCATTGATTGTACCTAAATACTGAATGTTATTTCCAATGATTGGAGGAGCAAAATCAACTTCAAGTCTTTCATTGGTAAAATTAACATCATTTTCGGTACGAATCATGAATTGGAAATCACTCCCAAATTTGGTTAATACACCTCTAATTTTACCATTTAAAGTAGGTACGGCATTTCCGGCAAATCGTGCATATTGACTTACACGAACGATAATTTTGTTTCCAAATTGGTCCGTAATCTCGTGATTTGTAGCACCACCCGGTGAAGGTAATGAAGGGTCATAGTATTTTTTACCAACAGAAGCATCTGTAAATTGAACATTGTTAAATTCGATTAACATGTTCAAATTTTGATTGTTTTTAGCTTGAGCAATAGTGAAATTTTTAACCAAATCGTCTTCGTTTACATCAGAACAAGAGCGAAGAATAATATCTTTATATTCAACTCCGGAAACTCTTCCTACTCCATTGTTAAAAGAAGAACCAATTACAGTAGAACTATTTTGAAGATTATAAAAGCGATCTTTCATTCGAATGCTTACTTTTCTTCCGGGTTCAAATTCATTAAACAAGTTGTAATTATCTACCGGCATACTAAATCCGACTGTGTTATCTAAAGACACAAAGGAAATAGATTTGTAAAAATTTCCTCCTTCGTCACTTGAAGTTACATAAGCTTCAATAATGTCATCTTCAGTATACTGAGTGGCACTTGAAGTAGCTACAGAAGTGATTTGAGACACTTGTTTTGTAGCAGCAATATCAACACAATTTCCAGATAAATCCGGAGCATTGTATTCATCGCTGTTTACACAACCTACTAGGTTGAAAAAAACAGCTGCAGTTAGAATTATTTGAATCTTTTTCATAGTTATAGATTTTCAAAAATTTTAATATTGTCTAATTGATAAGTAGTTGTTACGTTATTTTGTTTGCTTCCAACATATTTGAATGCAACTCTAACGTTTGAACTATTGTACATACTTAAATCGATGTTTCCGCTGTTTACAAAAATATCAGCTTGAGATGATGTTGGTAAAACGGGATTTAATTGTGTCCAGGTAGCTGTACTGATTCCGGCTTGAGTACCATCGTAATTTTCGGAAACATAAACTGTTAAACACTCACCTTGCCAGAATCGAATTTTGGTATCAAAACTTAAAACTTCATTAACGCTATTGGTTAAGTCAACAGCAGGTGTTATTAACCAAATCTCATCATTTGGATCTGTAGCAGCTACAGAGAAGAAAGAAGAGAATTCTGCATATTTGTTATTACTAAAAATACGTGAATGCCATTTTCTTGATCCTACTACACTATAATTACCCCAACCTTCTAAGGAAATAACCACTTCATTGGCACCACTACCGGTAGTAGTAGATTCAAAAGTTTCATTTAATAAAAGTTCTATTACGATAGGGATAGCATAATCATCCTCTTTGATGCAGCTTGTAAGTGTAAATAATGCAACTGCTACAAGACTAAGTTTTTTGAATAAATTTTTCATAAAGTGCAATTTTTAGAAATTAATGTAGAAGTTAACAAAGAAGGTACGTGTATATCCATAAAAATATCTAGGTCCAAAAGATGGTGACCCATACGCACGATCTGCTGCCAAATCAACAAAAGTAGCTTTACGTGACTGTTCAAAACCACCGGTTTTGTATTTAATATCAAATAAGTTATTTACTGATGCAAAGAAACCAAAGGTATCTCTTGTTTTACGACTTAGTCTCCAAGATTTTCCACCTGTTAAATTTACCAAAGTGATGGGGTCAAATTTTTCTTGTCTCAATGCTTCTCTAACCGTTTCTTCAGTGGCACCTGGATAAGATATTCCAGTTTGATCATCGATACTAAAATTATCGGTTCTCATAATTTTGGAAACACTTATATAGCTGTCATCTAAGTAGTTTATGTTAGCTCCAATCCACCAAAATTTCGGATCTCTATATTCAATACCAAATGAATAAGCTTGTTGTGGCATTCCGGGTTGACGGTAATTTTTTAAATAAACTGTTCCAAAATCTTTGATTGGACTTTGTCCTAAAGCGGCTAAATTATCATCACTAGTTCTTAAACGAGCATTATCAGAGTAGATGTATTGACCGTATGAAGCTGCTCCGGTTAATTTAATAGTTGAAGTAATTTGGTATTCCAAACCTAATTCACCACCAATGTTTCTTCTTTCAACTCCGGTTGTAATTTCAGTTACAAAAGAATCTTCATCTCCGTCGTTATCTCCAATGTTTTCTGCATAGAAGAAAGCAATTTCTGTAGCATCAGAAACTTTTGTAAAGAAACCGGTTGCTCTAGCTTTGAATCTTGGAGCTCTTAAAATATAACTAGCATCTGCACTGATAACCGCTTCACTGTTTAAATCGGGTGTAAAGTCATTACTTCTTCGAGCATTGAAGAAAGCATTTCTCAAACTTGGAGCTTTAGTCATGTAAAGTCCATTGAAATCTAATAAATGACGTCCTGTAATTTTATAGGTAGCACCACCTTTGAAACCAAAGTTCTCAAAAACTTCTGTAGCTCCTTTCCCGAAAGAATTGTTAGCATAATTTCCACTTCGGAACAAGCCTTCTCTTTGATAGTCGGTTCTTGAAAAAGTTTGAGCTAAATAAAAATCAACTTTGTTGTAATTGAATTTAAATTGAGTAAAGGCTTCGGCAACATTGGCAAATAAGTTGTAGTTGTAGCCAAATGTTCCACCTTCTCTTATTTCTGCATTAGGGTTATTCAAATCAAATTGTGAATTGTCTCCACTAAAGAAACGATCCACATTTAACACATAAGCACCACCTAACAAATCAATAACAGTTGTATAGTTGTGAGATTTTAATTTCTTAAGACTTACACCTGCATTTAAGCTTACATTATCAGATAAAATTGTATTTAGTAATGAGTTTAAGCTAAATTGTTCATCGTCATTACGTTGCTCAGTTAAAATAAATGCACTCTCTCCAGTTGCCGTATTTTGATTTGCTATATACATAGCATTCCAGTTGATTTGGCTGTTTAACAAAAACTGTTCACGAGCAATATCAGCCAAAGGATTGGTTACTGTTGTTGAACCATCCGGATTGTTTACGGTTACATAATTATCTGGGTTGTTCAAAAAGTAACTCGGTAAGTTTCTGTAATAAGTTGGGTCGGGATTGTTACCAATAGGATTTTCTAGACGAGAATTTGAAATTCTTCCTACTTGGTAAGCAATATTCGTGTTTAGTAATGTTTTTGAATTGATTTTCCAATAATGCGAAAGCATAGCAATTGGTTCTTCTACATCTTTATCTCTGGAATTACGTTTTTTGCCATCTTGATAACCCCAGTATGAGTTGTATTTTATCCCCATTAAATTATTTACTTCTTCAGTATTTGGTGAATTTTTACCTCTACTGTTTTGTGCGAAAATAGTAGTTAAATTGATACTGTGATGATCGTTGATTTTCTTTTCAATACTCGCAAAGAAAGAATTGGCACTATAATCAGTCCCTTCAAAATGAGCTTCCTGTGCCCATCTTCTTGAAGCTGAAATTACATAAGCCCATCCGTTTTTATCCATACCAGAGGCATGTGTTCCCATAACCCTCCAATTGTAATTTGTGTTTGTACCGGACATAGAAACTCTTGAGCCCGGTCTATATAAAGAGGCTCTGGTATTGATTTCTTGTGTTCCCAATGGACCTCCAAAAGTATAATCTGAGGGTTTAGAACCCATTGTAAACTCTTGGTTACGAGTAGCATCATTCAAACCTCCCCAATTACTCCATTGAGGTCTTCCATCAAACAACTTATTCATCGCTATACCATTAATCATTGTAGTAGCATATTCGTTATCCAAACCTCTAACTCTAAAACGAGCCTGACCCCAGTTAAATGCAGCAGTTTGTTGGAAGGCATCTCTCGAAGCTTGTAACAAACCGGCTGTGTTTTCAGAACCACTATTGTCGTCTCCCAAATCATTCTCGGTAAGTGTTATCAAACTTAATTGAAGTTCGGCAGTTATATCTTCTTCAAAAACAATTACGCCTAAATCTACGGTTTGGTTTTCAACTACTTCAACAGATAAAAGTTGTGGTGTATATCCATCACTTTTTACTTGAATTAATTGGGTTCCGGTTGGAACTTTCTCAATAATAAACACCCCTTCAGCATTGGTCAATTTCATCAACACGGTGTTTTGAACACTAACTACAACACCTTTAATAGGTCTTTGAGTTTTAGAATCTACAACTTTACCTGTAACTTTTGTTTCAGATTGTGCCATCCCCAACAGCACCTGCATTACAAGTAAAACACTAAAAATAAGTTTTTTCATAAAAAAAATTAAATTAATTTACTTTTTGTTAAGTTAATTATTTCTTAACAGCCTGCAAATGTACATCTTTTAATAATATTATTTACTTTTGGTGCGAAGTTTGTATCAAACTTGATAGTAATTTAATATACAATTTATGAAAATTAAAAATTTTATTGCCGCTTTTATTGTTATATGTTCAATAAATGAG
>JANJWE010000242.1 GCA_024709705.1 Flavobacterium sp.
AGGAGGTTGGTACCATTATGTAGCAATACACGATAATAGTACATTAAAAATATATGTTAATGGGTTGTTGGTGTTAAGCCAATCTAATGTGACGCTTGGAACTTCGGGAAATACATTTAGTTTAAATTTAGGAACGGCGGCATTTGCTAACACTCAATTGCATTATGATGATTTAGAAATCTATGATGTAGCACTAACTGAAACGCAAATTCAAAACAAATATACAGCCGAAACTCCACTAAATTCGAATCAATTGGTTGCTTATTTTGGCTTTAACAATAGTTTGACTGCTCAAAATAATTCAAGTTTAGAATTTACCACGAGCAATGCTACACCATATACAACTGGATATAATGGTCAGGGGTTAAATTTTCAATTAAGCACACCAGCATCCATGTCTTTTCAACCATCACAATTAAATAATAATAATTTTACTATTTCATTTTGGAATAAAAGATCAGGTAATCCAACATTTACTTATGATACAATGTTTGAAGCATTCGGATCACTTTATTTTAGAGATGGAACGGCAAATGCCTCAACTAGAACTAATTTTGGATTCAATTTTGGTGGAAGCAATTGGCAAGATGTTGGTGTAAATAGATGGATAAATAACGAATGGGTACATTATGCAGCTACTTTTGAGCCTACTACAGGAAATGCAACTATTGTAAAATGGTACAGAAATGGGATAATGGTTTATGAGCAAAATATAGGAAGTGGAGTTTTAAACCAATCTTTTGAAAACTTCATCACACTTGGTGGTGGATTAACTGGTAACGGAAGTGGGACATTTTTAGCAAGTAAAAATGCAGCTAATATGCAGTTAGATGAACTCTACATTTACAATAGAGCGTTAACTCAAGCTCAAATTATGGCTTTACGATATCAAGTGCCTTCTTCTTGCCCAACAGGAAATGTTACGGTAACTACTCAAGCACAATTAAATGCATTAGCTGGATGTACCACTATTAATGGCAATTTACAAATAAATGGAAGTGGAATAACTGATTTCACACCTGTGAATAACATCACAACTGTTACAGGAGAATTATCAATTAGTAACATTAGCACTAATTTGAATAACGTTTTCCCAAATTTAACTTCTGCAGGAGCAATAGCAATTATAAACAATAGTTTTACCACTTTTAATGGTTTTAATAGTTTAACTGGAAATTTAAATTATATCAATCTAAGTTTTAATAACAGTTTAACTTCATTTTCAGGATTTAATACATTTTCTGGGACAACTGGGCTTGATATTAGAGAAAATCCGAATTTAAGTTCAATGAACGCTCTAGGTAGTGTAACTCAAATAAGCAATTTTTATTTAAAGAATGTGGCATTAACAAACCTTAATTTCTTAAGTAGTTTAGCTACTGTTAATGGATACTTCATTGTAGAATATTGTTCTTCATTAACTAGTTTTAGTCCGTCAATTAATAAAACATTACTTTTAAATAATAGTACATTTAGACTAACAGGTTTGCCTTTACTAACTAATTTGAATGGATTAACTTTTAATTCTGCAAATTGTAGTGATATAACAATAATGGACTGTGGTTCTTTAACCTCAATAACTCCAATGAGTGGTATATCAGGGGCAATGACAGGAGGTTTTTTGGGTAATATATTTATTCAAAACAATGATGCTTTAACTTCTCTTAATGGGTTGCAAAATATTACAAGCGCAAGATCATTATTCATTTTAGACAATCAATTGTTAACGAATTTAAATGGATTGAGCAGTTTTTCAAATACAACAGACACAGTTGGAATTTCTGACAATCCTTCTTTAACGACTTTAAATGGTTTAAATAGCCTAGTTACAGTAGGTTATCCACCTTCTATAGGGTCTAATTCTATGTTGACAGATATTAGTGCATTGAATACATTAAATTTGGCTTCAACTGTTAATATGGCATCTGGCCAATTAAATATTACTAACAACTCTAGTTTAGCAACATGCGCCGTTCCTTGGGTATGTAGTTATGTGAGTAATGCTAATATTGTCAAAAATATTAATTCAAATGCCACAGGTTGTGAATCTACAGCGGCTGTTAATACAGCATGCACAGCATTATCAATCTCAGATTTTGATTTGAATGAAATTAGTTTATATCCAAATCCAACAAATTCTGTTTTCAATTTAGAAATTTCAAATGAAGTGCTGAAACAAGTCGAGATCTATGATATATCAGGTAAAAAGTTGTTAAATTCTAACCTACAACAAATAGATATTAGTTCTTTTACATCTGGAATTTATATGGTTCAAATACAAACAGAATCAGGAAAAACAGTAGTTCGTAAATTGATTAAGAAATAATGAAAAATAGAATTTTATGATTTTTAAAGTATATCAGTGATATGTTGTCTACTTTGATTATCCTTTGATTTCATTCCTTTTTTCAAAGATAAACCTGACAGATTTCAAAAACCTGTCAGGTTTAAATATTACAGGGTAATTTTCTTCAAATCTGTAATAGTTGCAATTGGGTCTTGAGCCCCAAAAACGTAGCTGCCAGCCACTAAAACATCGGCTCCGGCATCAGCTAATTGTTTGGCGTTTTTGTTCGTTACGCCTCCGTCAATTTCAATTAAAGTAGAAGCATTCTTTTTGTTGATTAATGCTTTTAATTTTTCAACTTTTGAATAGGTGTTTTCGATAAACGATTGCCCGCCAAACCCCGGATTTACACTCATGATACAAACCAAATCGATATCCTGAATTACATCTTCTAATAATTCTATATTTGTATGCGGATTTAAAGCTACTCCGGCTTTCATTCCTTCTGCTTTAATTGCCTGAAGCGTTCGATGTAGATGCGTACAAGCTTCGTAATGAACGGTTAAAATATCGGCTCCTAATTTTTTAAAAGTGCCTATATATCTGTCCGGGTCAACAATCATTAAGTGTACATCAATGGTTTTTTGGGCATGTTTACAGATGGCTTCTAAAACCGGCATTCCAAACGAAATATTAGGCACAAAAACGCCATCCATAATATCGATATGGAACCAATCAGCCTCACTGGCATTAATCATTTCTATATCGCGTTGTAAATTAGCAAAATCGGCGGCAAGAACAGATGGAGCAATTAAAGTGTTTTTCATTGTGTTGTTGTTTGTGCAAAGATAGATTTAAGTTTAAAAGTTTGAAAGTTTTACGCATTAAAAGAACCAATTATATAACAATACCTTTAATGGATTTGGACGCAAAAAAACTCCGGAAACTCGAGCAAAGCGAACAGACCGGTGTTTTACTTCCTTAAAAAGCGAAACTCCGGTAATCAGCCGGAGTTTCAATCATCAATCAAAAAACGAACAGTTTTTAAACTGTTTGTAAGATACAATCTAGGGATAGTTTATGCAATATAGTAGAATCTGACTAATTCTAAAAGGTATTGCAATAGAAATAATTTATCCCAGATAGGTTTTTAATATTTTACTTCTAGAAGTATGTTTCAATCTTCGTATAGCTTTTTCTTTAATTTGACGTACACGTTCTCGGGTTAAATCAAAAGTTTCGCCAATTTCTTCTAAAGTCATTGGGTGCTGATCACCTAAACCAAAGTACAAACGAACCACATCAGCTTCACGAGGTGTTAAAGTTTCAAGGGAACGCTCAATTTCTGTGCGTAGTGATTCGTGAATCAATTCTCTATCGGGATTTGGTGATTCACCAGAACGTAAAACGTCATACAAGTTAGAGTCTTCACCTTCTACTAAAGGAGCATCCATCGATAAGTGACGTCCTGAGTTTTTCATAGACTCTTTTACGTCATTTACGGTCATGTCTAATTCTTTGGCAATTTCTTCTGCAGAAGGAGCTCGCTCGTTTGATTGTTCTAACAACGCATACATTTTGTTGATTTTGTTGATGGAACCAATTTTATTTAACGGTAAACGAACGATACGCGATTGCTCAGCTAAAGCTTGCAAAATCGATTGACGAATCCACCAAACGGCATAGGAAATGAATTTAAAACCCCGCGTTTCATCAAAACGTTGTGCAGCTTTAATGAGACCTAGATTTCCTTCATTTATTAAATCCGGTAGGGTTAAACCTTGATTTTGATATTGTTTTGCTACAGAAACAACAAAACGTAAATTAGCTTTGGTTAATTTTTCTAAAGCTCTTTGGTCTCCTGCTTTAATTCGTTGAGCTAATTCTACCTCTTCATCAGCAGTAATTAAATCAACTTTTCCAATTTCCTGAAGGTATTTGTCTAGGGAAGCGGTTTCACGATTGGTAACCTGCTTGGTGATTTTAAGCTGTCTCATTTAAAATGTTCTTGAATATAGTTTCAGCTAGTTATACGTGTTGGGATTTCAAAAAGTTACAAAAGAATTCAAAAAAAATTATTTTATACGTTCTTTAACTTCTTCGTTGCCGGATTCTCTTTGGTTGGCAATCATTTTTTTGTTTCCAAATTTATACGTAACTCCTAAACGAATCATTCTATCGTCCAGATAAGCAGAACGCGTTTGAGGTACGGAATTAATTACAGAGGTAAAATAAGCTCTATTGCTTCTAAAAACATCAGATCCTAGAAGTAGGAAACTCCAACCTTTTTCTTTAAGAGAATAGCGAATGCCTAAATCTGTATTGGAAAAAGCAGTGGCCTCATTAAACAGATCTTTTCGAGCACTATGGTATTGAAAATTAATTTCAGCATACCAGTTTTTAGACTTGCTCAATCTAAAAGTGTTATAGGTATAAAAAGCATACATAAACCCATTTTGTTCCTCTGTAGGGACTTCTTTGGTAAACTGAGTTACATTATCAAAACCATTCAAAGTGTTAGTGCTTTCCCACCAACTGAATGAGTTCATCATATAGGTAATTGTTGCTCCCAGTTGGTATTTGTCAAAAAAGTTATCTCTAAAGAAACGGATATTGGCAGGTTCGGTTTCGGTAATGATAAATGGAATTTGAAAACTTCCGTTTGTCGTGTTGGAATAGTAAATTTTTATACTAAAATGGTCTTTATAGTTGTAGTTAATTTCAAAGTTGTCTGTAAACGAAGGTTGTAAATAAGGGTTGCCTTCGACCAATGTAAATGAATTTAAATACCATTTGAATGGATTTAAATCCCAAAATATCGGTCTGCCTATTCTTTTGCTGTAATTTACTGAGAAGCTGTTGTTTTCATTAGGCAAGTACAATAAATACAGGGAAGGGAAAAACTTCCCATAAGTAAATGCGTTACGTTGATTTTGATTGGCATCAGGAGATTGTGTAATGCCTAAAACTTGGGTGTCTTCGTATCTCAATCCGGCTTGAACTTGCCATTTTTCAGTAATAGACTTTGAAAAGTTTCCATAGATGGATTGGGTGTTTTCAGAATACTCGAATAGGTTGGTTTGATTGTTATCAAGAATTGGTACGCCATAGGATAAATCGTAAAAGGCAATATCACTCGAGTTCTTTACCCAGCTAAGTTTTCCACCTAATCCAAAATTGGCCCATTTTGTAGGTAAATCTAAATCGGCTTTGATGCTGTAGTTCTTTATGTTTTGAACACTAGTGTTGTTGGCAATGTATGGAGTTCCTATTAAATTTCCTTGGAACTCGTTTCGGGTGTTAAAATTGCGATTTTGATCGTCTAAATAATCTAAATAATCTAAATCTATGGTTATTTGTTTTCCTAAACTGTCAATTTTTTGCGTGAAATAGGCATTTAAAGTGTTGTTTTCTGTACTGTTTTTGTTGTAACCGTTGGTAAAATAGGTCGACTTAATTTCTCCGGTTTGAGAATCTGTAACTATTACTTCATTGCGATCTTTGATGTTGGGATTGTCAAACAAACCAATGTATTTGAAACCAAGAGTTGCTTTGGGACCAATTCGGTAATCCAATCCAATAATTCCTCTGTATATGTCAGACTTATCTTTTCTTGAGGTAAAGCCAAGCCAGTTTTCTGTTGGATAGAAGGTGTTCATGGATTCTATTGTTTTAGAATGTCCTTCTCTTTTGGCCAAATCAGTTTGAATACTTAATTTATTTTTGTTGTAGGCAAAGTTTATACCCGATGATATTGAAGGGTAAGAGTTTTGAATGTAATTATTTCGTATTTGAACCGCCCAAGAATCATCGTGTATTTTTTTGAGTTTAATATTGATTAAGCCACTATTTCCTTGTGCATCATATTTAGAAGGAGGTGTGGTAATAACTTCTATGTTTTTAATGTTTTCCGAACTCAAGCCTCTGAGGTAATTGTTTAATTCTTCCCCAGAAAGATTAATTATTCGGTCATCTATCATGACACTTACAGTGCTTTTTCCAACAATACCAATAGATGTGCCAGATACCGAGACACCAGGGGTGCTTTTCAATAATTCAAGACCATCGCTTCCGGTTGCTCGAACACTGTTTTCGACATTAAAAACCGTTCGGTCGACCTTTGACTCTATTATCTTTTTTCTGGATGTTACTTCAACTTCATCCAATTGATTGGCATTTTCAAAAGCACGAATTGTTTCTAAATTAATGTCTTTGTTTAGCTCAAAATCAGTTTGATAAATTATAGCTCCCACATAGTAACAACGAAGAGTGTAAATGCCAGGCAACGCGTCAATCTTAAATGCTCCTTCGCGACTGGAAAGTGTTGTTTTTTTTATTATATTGTTTTTAAATAAAACAACTTATGAAGATTCTAATGGGTTTTTTTTTTCATCAAATATGATGCCCGTTACACTAAAATCTTGT
>JANJWE010000224.1 GCA_024709705.1 Flavobacterium sp.
ATCTTCATGACTTTGTGCTTTCGTAAATAGCCATTGATGATATTTTTGGTATCGCGATTGTTTTGCATCGGAATAATAATATTACGCAAAACGTCAACATTAGTAATTTGATAATTCAAATCAAAAAAACAATAGCCTTTATAAATTCCGTTTTCAATTAATACTGCAGAGCGTTCTTCCAAACTTCTACCGCGGTCAATAATGATTCGGTTTTGGCTCTCAAACTCATTGTTGTCTATAAATTCCTGAACCCTTTCGTTGTATTCTTCCGGACTTACTTCGCCTATACAAGCTCCGTCACATTCTTTGATTTTATATTTAAAGCATGAATTTTGCGTTTCATACAAACCATTAATTTTTTGGCATAAGTGATAATGGTCTGTTATTTTGAATAATGCATTTTTTCCTTCTTGAATAGATGAAAAAGAGGTGATTTCTTTTTTACGGCCATCGGTTTTTTGAAGGGATAGACTTATGTAACCCTTTTCGTTTTTTACCGGATACAAGGCCCACTGAAATAACGTTTTGCGTTGAGCCCGATTGTAAATGGGTTTATTAATTTTGATTTCTTCACTTTCTTTCAAAAGGGCAATGAGTTCACTACCGGTTTCTTCATAGGTAACCGTGTACACTTCCATTTGTATTTTTTTACTTTTTCTATTGGTTCCTGTAAAATGTTGGTTGACCCGTTTTTTGATATTTTTACTTTTGCCAATATAAATCAAATCGCCTTTTTCGTTGTGGATATAATAAATTCCTGTTTTGGATGGAAGACTTTCCACAATATCCAATAATTTCGGTGACATACCCGATTTAATTTCGGTTTTGACAAAACTTTTTAAGATTTCTTTTTCAACATCTTTTGCCAAAAGCATTTTAAATAATTTCACCGTTGCCATAGCATCACCACTGGCTCTATGGCGATCGGCCATTGGAATTCCGAGTGCTCGAACCAATTTTCCTAAACTGTATGAAGCGTGTCCGGGTAATAATTTTTTGGATAATTCAACTGTGCATAGCGTTGGCTTTTGAAATTTAAATCCCAATCGTCTGAATTCGGTTTGTAAAATTCGATAATCAAACGAAGCATTATGAGCTACCACTATACAACCTTCGGTTATTTCAATGATGCGTTTGGCTACTTCATAAAACTTGGGAGCCGAACGCAACATGGCGTTGTTAATGCCGGTTAATTTTACCACAAACGGCTGAATCGGAATTTCAGGATTCACCAAACTGATAAATTGGTCCACGACTTCATGACCATCAAATTTATAAATGGCAATTTCGGTAATTCCTTCTTCGTTGTATTGACCTCCGGTGGTTTCTATGTCTAGGATTGCGTACAAAGTAGTGTTCAGTATTCAGTATTTAGTATACAGTCTATTTTAAATTTTCTTTTATCTTGAACCAAAGATACTGCTTCCAATCCGAACCATCGTGCTTCCGCATTCGATGGCGAGTTGATAATCGCCGCTCATGCCCATGGATAAAGCTTTAAGTTTCAAGTTTGAAGTTTCAAGTGGTTTGTGTTGGTCAAAAATAGATTTCAAATGTAAAAATTCACGTTTAATTTGTGCTTGATTTTCAGTAAAAGTAGCCATTCCCATCAAACCGACAATGCGAATATTTTGAAAGGTTTTCAATTCTTCAGAAGCAAGTAGTTCATCCAATTCTTTTTCATCCAAACCAAACTTGGTGTCTTCTTCTGCGATATGAATTTGCAGCAAACAATCTACTGTTCTTTTCCATTTGGCAGCCAAGCGATTGATTTCTTTTAATAATTTCAAACTATCTACACCATGAATCAAACTCACGTACGGAATCATGTATTTTACCTTATTCGACTGAACATGACCAATCATGTGCCATTGAATATCTTTAGGCATTTGTTCCCATTTTTCCGTCATTTCCTGAATCTTGTTTTCACCAAAAATGCGTTGACCTGCATTGTAAGCCTCTATTAAATCAGCAACCGGTTTGGTTTTGGATACGGCTACAAGAGTTACGTGAGTTGGGATAGTGGACTTTATTAGTGAAAGGTTTTCTGCTATATTCATTTTCAAATTTTCAAATTACAATTCATACACCATCAAGCCACTCCTAAACTTCGGTTCGATGTAGGTACTCTTCGGAGGCATAATCAAATTGTTATCCGCTAAGGCTTTAATCTCAGAAATATCCGAAGGATAAAGCATAAAACCTACTTCAAATTCGCCTTCGTCTATTAACTCTTTGATGGTTAAAACAGATTGTTTTCCCGGTATGTATTCAATGCGTTCATCGTTGCGTAAATCTTCAATGCCCAATAACGGATGCAACACTTTATCATATAAAATTTGAGCATCTAAATTTTCCAAAATGGAAGGATTATTGTTTTCCAATTTATAGAAAAGAGCATAAAAATTTCCATCCAAATACATTCCAAATTCAAACTTACTTTGGGGTTTCCACAATTCTTGCTCTTTGTTTTTGATGATAAAATGTTCGTCTAATTGAGCTAAAAAGTCATTGACTTCATGACCATTCAAATCCCGAATAATTCGATTGAATTCATAAATTTTTACTTCGCTTTCAGCAATTAAAAAGCTCATGAAATAGTTTAAGTTTTCATTTCCCTCAGCTTTATATTCATCATATAATAACTCTGCAGAAGCCGAACGATGATGACCATCGGCAATATACAGTTCCGGAATTCTTTCAAACTGTTGTTGCAACCACTTAATTTCTGCTTCATTATCAACTTTCCACAATTGATGTTTCTCTTTATTGGTAGTTGCATAATTGTAAAGCGGAATATTTTTTTTCTTTTCTGCAATCCATTTATTGATGG
>JANJWE010000246.1 GCA_024709705.1 Flavobacterium sp.
ATTGAGAAGAGCATAAGAATTAAAAAAACTTTTTTCATATGTAATTTTTTTTTTACAAAAATAAGTTAAACAAATAAGTTAAACAAATAAATTAAATAATTTAACATTGATTTTATTAAAAAAATATACAAAATTTGCACCATGAACACCACCAAAAAAGATATTCGGGCCTTAACCAAAACCCAATTACGGGATTTTTTTGTAGCCAATGGCGACAAAGCTTTTCGTGGCAATCAAGTGTACGAATGGTTGTGGAGCAAAAAAGTCTATTCGTTTAACGATATGACCAATGTTTCCAAAGAAACCCGTCAAATGCTCGAAGACAATTTTGTCATCAATCATATCAAAGTAGATCAAATGCAACGCAGTGAAGACGGTACCGTAAAAAATGCCGTTCGTTTGTATGATGGCTTGGTGGTAGAAAGTGTTTTGATTCCCACCGAAACTCGAACTACAGCTTGCGTTTCCAGCCAAGTAGGTTGTAGTTTAGATTGTAATTTTTGTGCAACGGCTCGTTTAAAACGCATGCGAAATCTCAATCCAGACGAAATTTATGATCAAGTGGTAGCCATAGATAATGAAAGTCGTTTGTATTTTGACCGCCCGCTTTCAAACATTGTATTTATGGGGATGGGTGAACCGTTGATGAATTACAACAACGTACTCAAGGCCATCGAAATGATAACCTCTCCTGAAGGATTAGGCATGTCGCCCAAACGCATTACACTTTCTACGTCAGGAATACCAAAAATGATAAAAAAAATGGCCGATGAAGAAGTTAAATTCAAATTGGCCGTTTCCCTTCACTCGGCAATTGATGAGATTCGTGCCGAAATTATGCCGTTTTCCAAAAGTTTTCCTTTAAAAGAATTGCGGGAAAGTTTGGAATATTGGTACCATAAAACCAAAAGTAAAGTTACTTACGAATATGTAGTTTGGAAAGGGATTAATGATGATAAAAAATCTATTGATGCCTTGGTTAAGTTTTGCAAATATGTGCCGTGTAAAGTCAATTTAATAGAATACAATCCTATAGATGACGGAATGTTTCAACAAGCCTCCGATGTGGTTTTAGACGAATATGTAAAAGCCTTAGAAAAAATTGGTGTGATTGCCAAAGTGAGGAGAAGTCGCGGTAAAGATATTGATGCGGCTTGTGGTCAATTGGCCAATAAAAATGAAGCGGTTTCCGAATAATTCCAGTTGTGATTTTACAACTTTCTGCCTATCTTTGAACTTTCATGAAAATCACCGAACAAATCAAGCAGCCCATTAGTCAGGAAATGGAACTTTTTGAAAAAAAGTTCTATGACTCAATGTCTTCCAAAGTGGCTTTGCTCAATCGGATTACCTATTACATTGTAAATCGGAAAGGGAAACAAATGCGACCGATGTTTGTTTTCTTAACGGCTAAAATGGTTTCAGGAGGTACGGTTAATGAACGAACGTATCGAGGGGCATCTGTGATAGAATTGATTCATACGGCTACTTTGGTTCATGACGACGTAGTGGATGACAGCAATAGACGTCGCGGATTTTTCTCTATCAATGCCTTGTGGAAAAATAAAATTGCAGTATTAGTAGGCGATTTTTTATTGTCTAAAGGGTTGTTGCTTTCAATTGATAATGACGATTTTGATTTGTTGAAAATCATCTCGATAGCCGTTCGCGAAATGAGTGAAGGCGAATTACTTCAAATCGAAAAAGCCCGAAGATTAGACATTACGGAGGATATTTATTATGAAATCATTCGACAAAAAACAGCTACATTAATAGCCGCTTGTTGTTCTCTTGGAGCCTGTTCGGTTGTGCCTGAAAATCACGAAATTGTAGAGCGAATGCGAAAATTTGGAGAATTGATAGGAATGGCTTTTCAGATAAAAGATGACCTTTTTGATTATACCGATGAAGCTATTGGTAAGCCTACCGGAATTGATATCAAAGAGCAAAAAATGACGCTCCCTTTGATTTATACTTTAAATAATTGTACTTCAACAGAAAAAAGTTGGTTAATTAATTCCATTAAAAATCACAACAAAGATAGAAAGCGAGTTAAAGAAGTAATTGCTTTTGTAAAACAAAATAACGGATTGGGTTATGCCGAACAAAAAATGGTACAGTTTCAGCAAGAAGCCTTAACCATTTTAAATCTTTTTCCGGATTCACCTTACAAAGAAGCTCTTATTTTGATGGTGAATTATGTAATTGAACGCAAGAAATAAAATTAGGCAATAGGGATGCTAATTTCAACCTCGGTTCCTTTACCTTCAACTGAAAAAATCTTAAGTTTACCGTTGTAGTTTTCGATTAAAGTTTTACTTAAAAACAATCCAAGTCCGATTCCTTTTTGTTCGTGAACGTCTCGATTAAATTGAATGAACGGCCCAATTTGTTTGATTTGTTTTTCGCTCATTCCAATTCCGGAGTCAATTACTTTCAAGAAGTAGAAATTGTTTTTTTCTTTGCCAATTATTTTAATTTCTGATTGTGAGTCTGAAAATTTCATGGCATTATCCAAAATTTCAAAAAGAACAAGTAAAAGGTCTTTACGGGCGATATTTACTGTGGCATTCTCTATTTCTAACGCAACAGAGTTCTTGTATTTTTTACTGTTGTACAACAGTTTTTCAAGGCATTCGTTTAGACAAGGAGCAATTTCAATGGTGGCATTTGATGCGATGTAATAATGATTGGCAGATAGTTTTTGATAATTTATGATATGAGTTAACGTTCGGTTTAAACTTTCGGCCGAAGTTTTAATGGCATTAAAATAATCTGTTTTTTCTGGATTAGTGCTGCTTTCTTGCAAAAAGTTAATTGAGCCCAGGATTCCATATAAAGGGGTGTTGATTTCATGAATAATAAAATCGTCAAAATGAATATCTAATACATCAGATTGATTCTTTAATTCTTTGTATCGTTTTAATTTGGTTTCTATGATAGTAATAAGTTCCTCAATTTTGAAAGGCTTGGTAATATATGCGTCTATGCCAAGTTTGTTGGCTTCCAGCAAATCGGTTTCGGGTTTTTTGGCAGTAAGAAAGACAAATGGAATCTGATTGAATTTGGGATTGTTTCGAATGTTTTTCAAAAGTTCATACCCATTGCAATTGGGCATCATAATATCGCTTATGATGATATCCGGCTTCCATCTGTCTAAAATTTGCATGGCTTTGCATCCATCTTCTTCACTTACAATATCGAAATTATTAAGTAGAAGCAGTTCACATATTGTTTCTCGAATTTGTTGTTCGTCTTCTACCAAAAGTATTTTAGTTCTCATAAGGGAAAATTAGAGTTACAACGGTACCTTTTCCCTCTTCGCTGGAAAGAGAAATAGTCCCATTTAAAAGTTCAGTAAATTGTTTGGCAATAATTAAACCTAACCCCGAGCCTTTGATGTTTGAAGTGTTACTTGCTCTAAAAAAGGATTGAAACATGTGTTTGATTTCTTCTTCGGGGATGCCTATTCCAAAATCGATAACTTCTACTTTGAAATGGTCTGCATAATATACAATCTTTACCAAAGGATTGGCTTTGTTTTTTGAATATTTGAGAGAATTAGATATCAAATTGTTAAAAATGTGAGTTAACAAACTTTCATCCGATTTTACTTTTCGAATTTTACCAAAGGTTTCTAGAATTACTTTTCTACCATCAAATTCATGATTGAAATAGGTTTCAATTATTTTTTCAAAAAATGATATCAAGCAAACTTCTTGAATTTCAACTTTGAGATTTCCGGATTCGTATTTTCCAAAAATCAAAATATTGTTCATGAGTTCTGTCATCCGGTCAATTTCACTCATGACCCGATTAGAAATTACCTTAATATCTTTCTTAAGGGAAGGGCTTAATAACGAGATTTTGTAGTTTAATAGTTCAATATTAGAATAGATAACCGTTAATGGTGTTCTAAATTGATGTGAGGCCATGGTAACAAATCCCGATTTTAATTCATTAAGCTCTCTCTCTTTTTGTAAGGCCAATTTCATTTCTTCTTCGGCTTTGATTCTTCCTGAAATATCCCTACTGGAAGTTTGAATTCCGATTATCTGGTCTTCAGTATCGGTAATTAATTTTGATACAATTTCCAACCAAACATAGGTTTTGTCTTTTTTACGAAATCTAAAAGTTGATATGTTTAGTTTTTGATCAATAAGAATTGCCTGATGTCTTTTTCGTAATTCCAAGACATCATCAGGATGGATTAGTTCATACGGGTTTTGACCAATCAGGTCATCCGGAGCGTACCCAATAATTTCTTTTGAAGAATTGGAAACATAGGTAAAAATTCCGTTTATATCATGTTGGCAAATCAAATCCGTTGTATTATCAGCAATAAATCTGAATTTCTCTTCAGAAATTTCGAGTTGTTTTTCTTTGTCTTTTATTTCACTAATATCTATATGAGTACCTAATAGTTTTATAGGTTTCCCGTTTTCATCTAAAATGGCCATACCGGAATATTTAATCCAAATGTATTTGCCATTTTTGTGTTTCATACGGATTACTCCTTCATACTTATCGCTTAATCCATTGAGGTAAAGATTGATGTTTTTTTCAGCAGTTTCTATGTCGTCCGGATGAAGGTTATTTCTCCATGTATAATAATTGTGCTCCAATTCATCGTTGGTATATCCCAACATACCAAACCAATTGTAGGTATAGTATACTTCGTTTGTAGTCAAATCCCATTCCCATTTGGCTTGTTTGGAACTTTTGATATACATATCAAGTTCATTAAGTGTATTAAGAAGGTTTTGTTGGGTTCGGTCTTGATTGAGTCGAATTCCAATATTGTTGGCAACGGAGTGTAGGGCCTGAACTTCTTCTTTTTTCCATACACGTTCGGTTTGACAATCATCAAACCCTATCCAACCCCAAAATTCATCATTAGAAAAAATAGGGGTAAAAAGATAGGCTTTGATACCTTGCATTTCCATGATTTCTCTAAAAAACTCATTCGGACTTTCTTTTACTATACCATATAACGGGTTGTTTTGAATGAGCTCTTCATAAAGTCCGGGAAAAGCATCGTAAGAATATCCGTTTAGTTCAGGGCTTCCCAAATAGGCTATTACACCTTCATTGCACCATTCGTATTCGTAATAAAGTTTTAAAACGCCATCATCTATTTGATTTTTAAAGATGTAACAGCGGTCAATAGAAATATGACTTCCCAAGGCCGTGATACATAATTGAAAAGCATCAGCAATTAGGGGTTCTTTTAATAAATGGTTGTTTGCTTTGGAAATTCCGGTAAGTAAATCTATCATGTTTGGGCAATAAATTAAAATAAAGCTATGATGCTTTACGATGTGATTTTTTGTTGTTATTAAAGTCTTTTATAAATTCTTTAAAAATGGTTTTGTCTTTAGATTCTATTTGGTATTTTATTGGATTATTGTATACGTTTAACACAAAATAGTATTGGTATTGGTTTAAATATAGAAACGAAAATGCATACGATACTATGTGGAGTCCTAATAAAAACCAATTGAAAGCTACAAAATAAGAAACCATAAAAAACAAGGTAATGGCTATTACAAAAGTTTGATATATTTTGCTTTTTTGTTTGGTTAAAAATACAGATTTAATAGACTCTATGGCATAGGCTTTTGATTCTCCTTTGTATTTAATATGAAGTTTTTCATGACTAATCCACAAAACAGTTTTACTGTATATTTTTAGGTTGTTTTTTAATAGTGTTGGGTTGAGTATTTGAGTTTCCATGTGTACGGGTAATTTAAAAAAATTTGAGGGTTTGATTCTCAAAAGTAAGCTTACATTTCAAAAAGTGTATGTTTTGTACGACTGATTAACAGCAATGTACCAATAATTTAAAAAAAATAGTTTTATTTTTATAAAATGAATACAGCAGGAATAAAAATTTTACTTATTGAGGATGATTTGTCTTTAGGTCAAACCGTATCCGATTTATTAAAAGCCAATGACTACAAAGTGAAATGGTGTCAAAATGGTTTGGAAGCCTTACATTTTTTAGAACGCTCGATACCAGATATTATCATTTGCGACTTGATGATGCCCATTATGTCTGGAGAAGAACTTTTTTTAAAAATCAGAAAAAACAAAAAGTTTGATGAGGTTCCATTCATTGTAATTACAGCCGATATTACTTTTGACATGAAGCTGAAACAATTGCAAAATGGTGTGAATGATTTTATTAGTAAACCTTTTAAAATTCAAGAGTTACTCTTAAAAACACGAAATTTCTTGCAATATAAAAACAAGCTTTTGGAAAAATCTAAACCGGATCCTTTTTCAAAAGTGACCATAAAATTAAAAAACAAGAATTTTTTTGAATTGCTCAATGACATTTTATTGCGAAATATAAAATCGGATATTTCTATAGATTCTCTTGCGTCCGAATTATTCGTTAGTAAGTCAACTTTAGATAAAAGAATCCGAAAGCAAAAAAAATGCAATACCAGTCAGTACATTCGTGAATTTAGAATTGAATACGCCATTAGACTAATAGAAGCAGGTGAAACCAATATCCAGCAGTTAGCAGATCATTCCGGATTTAACTCCTTGTCTTATTTTTCATTAAGTTTCAAAAACTACACACAGATTTCTCCTAAAACATACATCAAAAAAAGAAATTTGAATTAATTTTTTCTTTTCATACAACCCTTTTCTATCTTTAATCGTCTATACTGTTGTGAGACGCGACCAAAGCTATTTTATGCTTTCGTAAAAAGAATACTATGAAGGTAATTTCATTGCATCAAGAGGAAAGAAAATTAATTCAACAAGCTGTAGATCAAAATAGATTTGCACAAAACCAGTTGTTTGCTGAATTTTCTCCCAAAATGTTAGGAGTTTGTAGACAATACATAAAAGATTTACAATTGGCCGAAGATGTAATGATAAGTGCATTTATGAAAGTTTTTGTGAATTTGAATCAATTTGAACACAAAGGGAGTTTTGAGGGATGGATAAGACGAATTATGGTTAACGAGTGTATCTCATTTATTAGAGTACAAAAGCAAGTGAAATTTATTGAGGAAGAAACTTTTTTTGAAGAACGATTTAACGATATAGAGAGTAAATTTTCTACAGATGAAATACAGTTTTTAATTGATAATTTACCGGATGGATATAAAATGGTTTTCAACTTATATGTAATAGAAGGTTATAAACACCAAGAGATTGCACAAATGTTGAATATTAGTGAAGGAACATCAAAATCGCAATTATCTCATGCCCGAAAGATGCTACAAAATCAAATTTTAAAATTAAAAAATTACGAAAATGGAACCGAATAATCTTGAAAACCAAATCAGAGAAAAGTTGAGTCAACGTGAGATTCAGCCTTCTACAAAGGCTTGGGATCGATTGGATGCCATGTTATCGGTAAAAGAACAAAAGCCCAAAAGAAATTTCAAATGGGTTGCTGTTGCCGCTGTTTTCTTCGGATTTACCTTTATAGGTGTTTTCATACTTAACAAAGAAAACTCAGTTCAAAATGATGTTCCTTCTCAACCTATTGTTTTGGAAAACGAGACCAATGCTAAAAATCAGGATTCAGTAGAAACGAATGAAAGCTCTTTTTTAAAACCAAAAGAAGCCGAGGTCATTGTTTTTCAACCGCCTCAAAAATTGGAAAAACCCAAAACCGAGATTAACCCCAAAAAGGATTTTTTGTTGGAGGTCAAATCCGAATCACCGGTATTAGTCGATAAAATAGAAGTTCCCAATAAGTTGTCTTTAGATCAAATTGAAAAAGCTCAAAAACTATTAGCAGAAGTAGAACAAGGAATTAAATCGACCGATAATTCAAAAAGATACCCATCCGGAATTTCAGTTAATCCTAAAACTCTTTTAGAATCTGCCGAACAAGAAGTTACAGAGAGTTTTAGAAACAAGTTATTGCAATCTTTAGATAAAAATTACGAAACTATTAAATCGGCTCTGGCCAACCGAAATACAGAATAATCAATCATTATAACAATTAAAATCCCTAATTATGCTAAGAATTATTTTTTATGCAACAGTTTTGCTATGCACTTTTGTGACTCAAAGTTTTGCCCAAGACGTCTTTGAAAAAAGAGCCAAAGAGATTGCTCTTCGTATT
>JANJWE010000287.1 GCA_024709705.1 Flavobacterium sp.
ACTGAAAACTGCGACTGAAAACTGACTACGTCAGCATACCTCCATCTACATTCATCACTTGTCCGGTTACATAAGCACTCAAATCTGAGGCCAGGAAAAGACAAGCATTGGCCACATCTTCGGGAGTTCCACCACGTTTAAGTGGGATAGAATCTCTCCAGCCTTGTACCACATCTTCGTTTAATTTTCCGGTCATTTCGGTTTCAATAAAACCCGGTGCAATGGCATTGCAACGAATATTACGCGAACCCAATTCTAATGCAATAGATTTGGTAAATCCAATCATTCCTGCTTTAGATGCAGCATAGTTGGCTTGTCCGGCATTTCCTTTCACACCCACTACAGAACTCATATTTACAATAGAACCTTTGCGATTTTTCAACATTACTTTTTGTACGGCTTTGGTCATATTGAACACGGATTTCAAATTGATTTCAATAACTTTATCAAAATCTTCCTCAGACATTCTCATCAAGAGATTATCTTTAGTAATACCGGCGTTGTTAATTAAAATATCTATAGTACCGAATTCAGTGATAACATCATCGGCTAATTTTTGAGCTTCATTAAAGTCGGCCGCATTTGATTTATATCCTTTTGCTTTAACTCCCAAAGCATTAAGTTCGTTTTCTAAAACCAAAGCTGATTCTGCCGATGAACTGTAAGTAAATGCCACATGGGCTCCATGTTGTGCAAAAACTTTAGCAATACCGCTTCCGATACCACGACTGGCACCGGTAATAATGGCAACTTTTCCTTCTAATAATTTCATGATACTTTGTACTATTTAATCAGTAATTTATTTAAAAGCCAAATATACTAATATTTTATACGACACTAAAAGTAAATATATAATGTTATTTCGGAATTTATAAGAATATACTTTTTCCAAGCCCGTGATTTAAAAAACAACTTTAAAAAAGTTAGATTTGAAAGGAAGAAAGTATATTTGTAAAAAATCAATCTAATGAAATATTTACTTATTTTACTTTTAACCACTTCAATGTGGGCACAAGATCATCATTTCATGGCAGCTCGTAAGGAGGTAACTTGGACTATGACTTATCAATTACCGGAAGGCGATATTATGAAGCTTCTTCCCAAAAACAATAAGAAACTTATTGTAAATGATGGTGAATTAACCGGACGTGGTGTAAAATTCAACTGTACTTGTAAGGAAGGTTCGTGGTATTTTGAACAAGCTTTTGATTTGCAATTTGAAGTTACTTTGGTAGAGGGCGGCTACAGTGTTACTGTGAGTGATATAACTTTTGATGGAGAAGGAGAAAATAATGCCAACAATAGACTTGAAAATTATGTATTGCGAATAGGCCAAAGTGTTTTTCACACAACCAAAAAGAATTTAACCAATTTAATGTGTTTGGATGCTTATCTCGAGAATGTGTTTAAAATACCGGGAGCTTCGGTAGTCAAATAAAAAGAGACCTCATGGAGGTCTCTTTTTTTATTGTATTAAAAAGGAACTATTATCCTAAAACTTCTTTTACTTTTTTACCGATTTCGGCAGGAGAGTCTACTACATGAATACCGTTCTCTCTCATGATACGTTTTTTGGCTTCGGCTGTATCATCTGCACCACCAACGATAGCACCGGCATGTCCCATAGTTCTTCCTTTTGGAGCTGTTTCTCCGGCAATAAACCCAACAACCGGTTTACGATTTCCGTCAGCTTTAATCCACTTGGCAGCATCGGCTTCTAATTGACCCCCAATTTCACCAATCATAACGATACAATGAGTTTCTGGATCATTCATTAATAATTCTACCGCTTCTTTAGTGGTTGTACCAATGATTGGATCTCCACCAATACCGATAGCTGTAGTAATTCCTAAACCTTGTTTCACTACTTGGTCAGCAGCTTCATAGGTTAATGTACCCGATTTAGAAACAATACCCACATTCCCTTTTTTGAAAACAAAGCCCGGCATGATACCTACTTTGGCCTCTTCGGGAGTGATAACGCCCGGACAGTTTGGACCAATTAAGCGACACCCTTTTCCTTTGATATAATTGTAAGCCTTAATCATATCGGCAACAGGAATACCTTCGGTAATGGTGATAATAACTTTAATTCCCGCGTCAGCAGCTTCCATAATGGCATCGGCTGCAAAAGCCGGTGGTACAAAAATAATAGTCGTATCAGCTCCAGCTTGTTCTACTGCATCTTTAACCGTATTAAAAACTGGACGATCTAAATGGGTTGAACCGCCTTTACCCGGAGTAACTCCGCCTACAACATTTGTACCGTATTCAATCATTTGAGAGGCGTGAAAAGTTCCTTCACTTCCGGTAAAACCTTGTACAATTATTTTTGAATTTTTATTAACTAAAACACTCATGGTGGTAAATTTAAATTATTTTGAAATGGTAGTGCAAAAGTAATTCTTTACAAAATTAAACCTACCATTTTTTTATCTTTTTTTTTATGATTTTGCTAATTTGATATACAGTATATTCAAAATTAAGGTTGTTGACTCATTTGATACCCTTTGAATAATGTATTGTTTTCAACTTCCCAAATTACCATAAAATGAGCCAATATATGGATGTGATTGGGGTTTTCTATAGTGGTTGCAAAGTGCGTGTAATGAACTGTTACCAAATTGGCTTCTGCAACTATTTGATGCATTTGAATGACATGCGAAGTGTAATTGTTTTGCAAATCGGTTGCCAATTGAATAAGTTCTTCTTTATTCTTCATTACAAACCCTTTGCTACTATTCCAATTTAAAATGATATCGGAATGTAAAAACCCCTTTAATGTATCGGGATTATACAAGGCGTCTGAATTGTAGAAATTTAAAACTAATTCTTTTGGAGTCATAAGTTATAGTATAAAGGAATCAATACTTATTTAATTCGATCCAGAATTTCAGGAATTTTCTTGATGTTGGCTAATTGTTTCAATTTCTCTCTTGACTCTTCAATGGGTGTACCAAAATAGGTTTTTCCACCCTCAACCGATTTAGTCACACCGGTTTGTCCCATTATTACGGCTTTTGAACCAATTGTTATTCCACTTGTAGTACCAACTTGACCCCATAAAGTAACCTCATCTTCGATAACCACACATCCGGCAATTCCGGTTTGAGCAGCAATCAAACATTTCTTCCCTATGATTGTATCGTGTCCCACATGAACTTGATTGTCAATTTTGGTTCCTGCACCAATAGTTGTATCACCGGTTAC
>JANJWE010000334.1 GCA_024709705.1 Flavobacterium sp.
CCGTTCCTCTAGGATTAAATTCCGCCAATCGATGCGTTTCAATAAACATTGGATTATCAATCTTATCTTTAACGGCAATAAAAGCTGGATTGAATCTCTCCACATGACCCACCTGACCTTTAACATTAAATTCTTTGGCTAAAGCAATAATTTCTTCTGCTTCTTCAACCGTGGTAGAAATCGGTTTTTCAATAAAAACATGTTTCCCCGATTTAATCGAAACTTTAGCACATTTGTAGTGCGAAAGAGTAGGAGTTACAATATCAATCACATCCACGGCATGAATTAATTTAGCAATCGTATCAAATCGTTTGTAGCCAAATTCAGCCGCAATTTTCTCGGCATATTCTGCATTTTCGTCATAAAAACCAACTAATTCATATTTGTAGGATTGATTCAGTAATCGTAAGTGTATTTTTCCAAGGTGTCCGGCACCTAAAACGCCAACTTTAAGCATAAACGTAAATTTTATCAAAAATAGTAATTATGAGAGCATATTGCAATCAAATTTCAAATTTCATAATTCATAATTGACAATTCGTTAAAAATAGGTGCCTTATCCCGCTTTACGTTACAAGATTTTTGGTCCACTTGGCCTTTTCTAAGCCAAAAAATGTGCTTCCGTTGGTCGTAATTTTTTGCCAAGAAAAGGTCCATGTGGCCGGCAAAATGCTTTCCACTACAATCGGGGGCAGAGGAGAGGTCAGTATTCAGTGTTCAGTGTTCAGTCTCAGTGTTCAGTCTCAGTTTTCAGACAACCGAAAACAGACAACCGACAACAAATTTGCAAGTTCATTATTAATGCTTTAATTTTACCCAAACAAACCCAAACCCCAAGTGAGAGATACAGAAAAACATCAAGGCCTTAGAAATCAGTTAGCAAAACAATTAGCTGAAAAAGGGATTTCCGATAAAAATGTATTAGAAGCTATAAAAAAAATTCCACGTCATCTGTTTCTTGATTCCGGATTTGAGCAATTTGCTTACCAAGATAAAGCATTTCCCATTGGTGCCGGACAGACGATTTCTCAACCCTACACTGTAGCTTTTCAATCTCAATTATTGGAAGTTAAAAAAGATCATAAAATCTTAGAAATTGGTACCGGTTCGGGTTACCAGACGGCTGTTTTATGTCTTATGGGAGCCAAAGTGTATTCTGTAGAACGCCAAAACGAATTGTTTAAATCAACTTCCATTTTGTTACCCAAATTAGGAATTCGACCCAAACATTTAGCCTTTGGTGATGGCTATAAAGGATTGCCCAATTATGCTCCATTTGACAGTATAATTGTAACGGCCGGAGCACCAATTATCCCAAAACCCTTAATGGCTCAACTCAAAATAGGAGGAAGGCTTGTTATTCCACTTGGAGAAAAGGAACAAATAATGACTTTATTAATTCGTAAAAACGAAACCCAATTTGAAAAGCATGAATTTGGGGAGTTTCGATTTGTGCCTTTATTGGAAAATAAAAATTAAAAAAAAACGCAGCCTATTGTGCTATAGGACACGAATATTTTATCTTCTCAGTAGTTTAGAAACTCTTTTTGATGCGATCAATATCTCTTTTGGTATCGCGGACTTTTATGGTCTCTCGTTTATCGTAGTTTTTCTTTCCTCTACAAAGAGCAATTTCCATTTTAGCAAATCCTTTTTCATTGATATACAAACGAAGAGGAACAACAGTAAGCCCCTTATTTTGTAAATCTTTCTCCAAGCTTTTGAGCTCTTTTTTATTCAATAGAAGTTTACGTTCACTTTTAGCTTTGTGATTGTAATGCGTTCCAAAAGAATATTCTTCAATAGTGGAATTAATCACAAATAATTCGCCATTATGGAATTCGCAAAAACTTTCAGCAATAGAGGCTTTACCAAGGCGTATAGATTTAATTTCAGTTCCGGTTAATACAATACCGGCATCGTATCGATCTAAAATTTCGAAATCAAATTTGGCTCTTTTATTGAGTATGTTTATTGTTTTTTGCATCGGATTGCAAATGTAGCAACAAAAATTAGGAAAACTAAAAATTATTACTGTAGAAATTCATTTCAGACAATGATTTTTGTCAGGTTTTTACTTTTTTCTTGACGTTATTTTTGAACTGTTAATTTTAAACAACAATAACATGAAAAAAATAGGAATTTTAGTAATTGCACTGACTTTATTAGCCGGTAATAGTTTGTTTGCTCAAGAAGAAAAACCGGCACCAGAATTTAAAAAATGGCAAATGCGTTTGAGAGCTATTGGTGTTGTGCCCAATGAAAGTGCCCAAATTGGTATTATTGGTGGCGATGTTGCCATTTCGAACACCATTGTTCCCGAACTTGATTTCACGTATTTTTTCACAAAGAATTTTGCAGCAGAATTGATTTTAGGAACTACCAAACACGATGTCAATACAGTTGGCTCTGATATTTCTGCTATTGGCGGACCTACAAGTTTTGATGTAGATTTAGGCAGTGTATGGTTATTACCTCCAACTTTGACGGCTCAATATCATTTTTACCCTTTACAAGAGAAAAAATTTAAACCTTATGTTGGTGCCGGAATTAATTATACCATTTTTTATAATGTCAAAGAAGGAAGTGTAGTAAAAGATGTGAAGTACGACAACGCTATCGGATTTGCAGCTCAGGCCGGTTTTGATGTTTTTATTAATGATACCTATTTTATAAATTTTGATGTAAAAAGATTGTTCTTGAAAACCGATGTAACCGTTGATGCTTCAAATTTAGCTGCTGGTTTGTCTATTCCTGCAGAGGTAGAAATTAATCCCTGGATAATTGGTTTAGGTTTTGGGATGAGATTCTAAGTTTTAGATTGGTTAGTTATTCCAAAGAATTTTGGAATTGTAAAGTCCGATACTTTAAGTGTCGGACTTTTTTTTAATATGTAAGAATATTTTAGTATATTCGTTTAAATAGTTTTAAAAAAATAGTAATTATGGTAAAAAAATCACTTTTTATTTTGGTTTCCTTCTTCTTGATTTTAGTTTCTTGTTCTCAAGATGAAAATTTAAATGAAACGAACGATTCATTTCAAATGAATCAAGAACCTTTAACGGCACGACAAGTAAACGATATTATCAATTCGTTTAACAGCAACGGAACTAAGTTTTACTGGAAAAATGTTACCATTCATACTTTATGGAGTGCAATAAAGATTGGAAATAATCTAGCAACCGTTGGTTATGGTACTTCAAGTACCGATTTTGAAAAATCAAATACTTCAACCCATCAGACCCAACAACAAAATTTGTTGCAACTTATTTCTAAATCTGAGGAGAAATCTATTAGTGAAATTTTGGTGTATCAAAGTGAGCATTTGAAATTATTTGATGTAAAAATAACCAAACCCCAAACCCTTGAATTACTTCGTAAAAACAAGAATGTACGTTATGTTGAACCAGCTGATTATAAATATTTTAGTTATGAAAATTCTGGGAACTCTGATGGGTATCAAGTTTTTTCAAGTTCAGGTTGTGGATATAGTTCGGCTACGTTAAGCAGTCTAGATTTTACAACGGTTACCCCAAATGCTCGTGTACCATGGTCTTTTTACAAGCACAATATTCCTGCAGCATGGAATTTGGCCACCGGTTCTGGAGTTGGAATAGGAATTGTTGATACCGGTTTATCGCCACAACAATCTTTGATGAACGGCAGTTTTAACAGTGGGTTATCTTCAGGTAGATACGTTCAAAAGTACGGAACCTACGTAGATTCAATTTGGCCATGGTCTACAACAACAGATGGGGTAAACGATTTATGTAGTCATGGTACCAGTATGGCATCTGTGGCAACAGCACCACGAAATTCGGTTGGTTTACCTGTTGGGGTAGCCTACAACTCTAATTTAATTTCTTATCGAGCTTCATCTGATGTAGTTTTGAATGGATATCATGAACAACGGGGCGTTGAACAAGCATTTACAGCATTGGGAAATAGAACAGATGTTAAGATTATTTCGATGTCAATGGGTCATATCTTTTCAGTTGGTCGAATAGAAGATGGAGTACGTTATGCCAACAATAGAGGAAAACTTATTTTTTGTGCCGGAGGGACTTCAACTTCGTTTACTAATTTTGTAGGTGTAATTTTCCCGGCTTGGATGCCAGAAACAGTTGCGGTTACTGGAATTAAAGAAGCATCAACCTATCAAAAATGTGATGTATGTCATACCGGTTCAGAAATTGACTTTACCATTATGATGCAAAGAGCGGGTAGTAACAATACTGTACCTGTCTTAAGTTATTACAACAATCAAGCTGATTATGTAGGCGGTTCTTCTGTGGCAACTGCAACTACTGCAGGTATTGCAGCCTTGGTTTGGGCTAAAAATCCAACATGGACAAAATCTCAGGTATTGACTAAAATGAAACAAGCGTCTCAATTTTATCCTACTAAAAATTCACAATTCGGACACGGTATAATTAATGCATTAACCGCTGTTCAATAATTACATTTAGAACTAAAAAAAAGCTCCCAAAAGGGAGCTTTTTTTTTAATTATGAATTGTCAAACTATGAGTTACTTTGTCCTCTTCAATGGTAAGGGTATAGAGATTTCCAAAATTATTTTCTTCTATTAAAGGATAAATCTCTGAGCCTAAAAAAGTATTGATATGTTTTGGGATGGTATTGCTATGGCCAACAATTAGTATAGTTTCTCCTTTATGTTTTTTACAAATTTCTTCAATTGAAAATCCGGAAGCCTCATAAAAAAGCATTTCTTTTTGTTTAGTTGTTGCAATATAGCTACAAGTCATTTGCGTTCTTTGAGTGAGTGTCGTGTAAAATACGGTTAACGGTATTTTTTCAAAAAAGTTAGCCCATCTTAGTGCCCGTTGAATTCCTTCTTCCGTTAATTCGGGATTGGGTGAAGTGTTCATTTTTTCGGCATGTCTGATAAAATACAAAGTAGTAGTTTGAGCGTTTGCCATACAAAAGCATCCCCAAATAACATAAATTAAAATCCAATTTTTCATTTTCTGGTAAATTAAGATTCGGCTATTCCCCTCCATTTTCGAATGGATTTCGATAAAATGAACATAAAAATTAATGACAAAATAAGATTAATTCCCAAGAAGTTACCAATAAAAGATTCTAAAAATTCAATCTCCGGAAAATGCGTGGCATTCCTCATTTCGTAAGACACATTATAATAATTCTGCGTTAACTTCATAATTTCAATGATTAAATAATACACCAGAATAGGTAAGAATTGAAAATGCCAAATTCCTAAATTCAAACTAATTGTAGATATTCTTTTGGTTTTTTTGTTTCTAAGAATTGCAAAATAATACAGTAGAAATAGTAAAATAATTCCTGCCATACTACTCAATCGGGTAATTTGTTCCAATCGTAATGAAAATAGGGCTCCTAGTAAAATACCTAAAGAAATGGTGGTAAGTAGACTTATAAGCCAGCTTCTACCCGATGTAACCCTAAATGAGAAAAAAAGAAATGAAAATCCAAAAACGATGTGAAAAAATAGTGTAAGGTATTGAAAATCAATTGTCGGACTTGTCCATGCCCTTGAAATGGTATCATAGGCATCTTCCATATGTTTTGAGTTTACATAGTATTTGTAGTAATAATTTTTTACACCATTTTTTACTTTAAAATCAAAGGATTTGGGGTCATACTCGGTATGGGATGAAGTGGATTCTACTACTGCTTCCATTGCAGTTGAATCGGCAATAACTTCTTCGTCATAATAGTCTTCAATGTAATAATCTTCAGCACTAATTCGTTTTCCAATTTTATAATAATTGGTAAATTCTGGAAAATCATATACTTTTTGAAACCATTCATCACTAGAAATATTTGACTCTAAATTATGACTATCCAAAATTTTAAAGAATTGATTCATAATCTGTTTGATTGAATCTTTTTGATTGGCAATCATCCATTTTTTTACCTTAACTATGCTAAGAGAATCCAATTTGTCATCTTGTATAGAAAAACTTGTGTATCCTTTATTGATTAAGGATTCTAAGGCATATTTTCGGTTCTCAAAGTCAAAAGAATCTCTTCGTACCTGCTTCCATTTTCCTTCTCCATCTTGTATCGTAATGTAATACCCTTCTTGAAAAGAACCATCAAGGAAAATACTGGCTTGGGTAATTATTTCACATCGAGATTTAAATTCAGATTCTGTAAAATAATCTCGTGCTCTTTTTTCCTGAGCAAAAAAGTAAGTTGGGATATAGGAAAGATTTAAAGTACATATAACCAAAATAAATAACCATTCTTTGAAAATAGAAACTCCACTTTTAGGATAAAATGATTTGAAGGCATTATTTTTAAAATACATTAAAGCCCAACTTATGAATACCAAAATACTCAATAGAATACTAAAAATAATTACTACAGACTCTTGATAGTTGTAGTTGTCACGATTAAAATCTAAGGCTCCGTCTTGATATCCAAGACCAAAAAAAATCAGATTAAAAAAGAGTAGAATAAATAGAAAAGGAAAAATTTTAGTATTCCAAGCTAAAGGATGTTTTAATAGCAAATATGAATTTATTTTTTGGAACATGGTTTGGGTATTAGGTTATAAAAAATCTTC
>JANJWE010000002.1 GCA_024709705.1 Flavobacterium sp.
GTCGGAACCAAACACGCCCAGAGAGATATCCCAGCCAAGCGGAGCCTGGGTGTGGTTGTGGTAAGCCAGCCGCAAACCCGGCGAAAAACCATAGGTATCCACCCCGGCAGCGCCGCCCGCATCAAGCAGCGGATTGAGCCACGCCGCCGACACGCTGTGGCAGGAAATCGATCCGGCCGTGTGGGCGCGCACCGGCAATCCCTGGTTGATCCTGCAAAGTGTGTCGCAGCGGCGTATTAATTCCGGAAGCGGCTTCCACCATTTCCGCTAAATGAGCTCCACCTACTCGGGAAGAGGTTTCTAAAAAGTAAATTTTTCCATCTTCGTTGCATTTGATAAATTCGGTGTGTGTAGCTCCGTGCTTCATGCCAAACGCTTTCATCACTTGCTCATTTACTTTTTTTATAGCTTTGTCATCAGCATTATTATAAGGTATATTAGCACTTCTAAAAATCCCACCGCCTTGCGAAATTTCCATTGGCGTAGCCAAATATTGTGAAGTAATACTAAACAACACTTTTCCGTTAAAATTCAATCCGTCACAGTGATACACGGCTCCGGGTTTGAATTGTTCCACTAAATATTTAATGCGATTATCGCCTAACTCATGAATTTTTTGCCATAATTCCTCTTTAGTATGCACTTTCATAATTCCTGAGGCAGAAGCTTCTGACCTTGGTTTCAATACCCATGGTGGCGAAACCGTATCGGCAAAATGATTTATATAGTCATCATTAAACAACGCACTAAATGCCGGCACCGGCACACCTTCTGATTGGGCTTTTACCCGCATGGCCAATTTGTCTCTAAAATACCTTCCGGTGGTTTGCCCCATACCTGCCATTCGTAGATTTTCACGCAAAAAAGTAGCTTTTTCTACATCAAAATCGTCTAACGCTACGATGGCATCTACTTTTTCTTTTCGCATTAATCCGGCAACACCGTGTAAAAGCATATCCAAATCCCAATCGATATCTTGGCCGGGCATATAAAATATTTCGTCTATGGAATCAAATGCCCATGGCTTATCCCGCAATTTTTCTGAAGTAATTAAAAAAACCTTGTTCCCTAATCGCTTCATGTTAATCAAAAAATCATTCCCTTTAAAATAATTGGAAATGCATATAAATGTTTTAGTCGTCTGCTCCATAACCTATTGATTTTGAATAAAAGTAGTAATTAATTGTACACCAAATGCTGTGGCATGTTTGGTTTTGGCAAATTCATCATCTACAAATGACACTCCGGCAATATCCAAATGTGCCCAAGAAGGATGATTTTCAGTAAAAAATTCTAAAAACTTCGCTGCAGAAATTGCTCCGGCAACCGGTTTCCCCGAATAATTCTTCACATCGGCTATCTCACTTTCTATATCAGATTGATACACCTCCCAAAGTGGCAAAGGCCACAAACGTTCCCCAGTTTTGGTTCCGGCCTCTTGAAGTTTTTTAGATAGTTGTTCATTATTCGTAAACAAAGCACCACATTCATATCCAAATGTAGCCACACTGCTTCCGGTTAAGGTAGCAATATCTATAATCGTTTCGGGATTGTAATTTTTGATGAGATAGGATAATCCATCGGCTAAAATTAAACGGCCTTCGGCATCGGTATCAATGATTTCAATCGTATGTCCGCTATAACTTTCTATGACATCACTAGGCAAAAAGGATTGAGCATCTACTGAATTTTCGCAAGCCGGTACAATTGCCGTAACTCGATGGGGTAATTTCAAATCGGCTATCAATTGCATGGCACCTAAAACTGCTGCTCCACCCGCCATGTCACATTTCATGTGCACCATTCCGGCAGTTTTTATGTTCAAACCTCCCGTATCAAACGTGATGCCTTTACCTACCAAACCAAAATGTTTTTGAGCATTTTTCGGTTGGTAATCCAAAACAATAAATTGGGGTTCATTGGCACTACCTTTTCCAACTGAAATAAAGGCGTGTAATCCGATTTCTTTGGCTTTTTTAGCTCCTATGATCTCCACTTCCAATTTGAATTTTTTGCCTAAATCGGTTGCCCAATTGGCCAAATGTTTAGGGGTAATTTTATTGGGCGGCAAATCAACCAAATGAAATGTTTCCAATTGAGCTTGAGCCGTTTTTAAACCCAATTCAACTGCTTTTTGTAAATTAGAGGTATTTACAATATTCAATACTGACCGCACTTCCTGTAACGGATGTACTCTTTTCTCTTTTTTGTAATGTCCCAATTGATAGGTGCCTAAAACTAAACCGTTCACAGCCGCAGCAGCCCATTCATCTGTAAAAAAATCAGGTAAAAACAGAGACGTTTCTTTTTGAAAAAAAGAAGCTTGCTTTTTAGCCACACGTCTGAATATTTTATTTAAATCGGTTACCAACGGTTTTTTCCCCAAACCAATAAAAAGATAAACAACACCCACTTTCTCTAACGCATAATGGGTATCTTTCTTTCCGGAAAAAATAGAATTGGAAACCGATAACGATAAATATTGAACCGTTTCTTCTGTCTCCAAAACCGGAACCAATACTAAACTTTCTGTTGAACTAACTTTGTTTAAATGCTTTATTTTCATAACTTTTATTCTTCTTTTGTGCTAAAAAATAACCATTCGATTGCTTTTGGGAATTCGTCACTCCAATAGATTTCATTATGCTTGCCAAATTCGTTGATGCTTAATCGCACTTTCATTTTGTCTTCTAACGATTTTCGTTTTAATAATCGCTTTTTAAAGTTTTTCACATGGTCTATCATAGTTGCACTTTCATCGCCACCTGCATACAAATAAATGCGAGTTTCCTGTGGTTCTTCCATGTCTAAAAAAGACAATTTTATTTTTGGCACTACCCACAACGAAGGCGAAAATATCATCAACTTCCCAAATACTTCCGGATACATGATTCCACTGAAAATGCTCACTAATCCTCCCATCGAACTCCCACCTATTCCGGTGTGTTCCCGCTCGGGTTTGGTGCGAAAATTAGTATCTACAAAAGGCTTTAAAGTATCGGTTAAAAAACGAATGTATTTTTTTCCTTGACCGGCACCTAAAACGGTATTGCCCACATTGTATTCGATGATTCGTTCATTATCAGCATGCTCAACCGCAATCACAATGATTTTACCGATTTTATACTCTGCCATAACAGCAAGTTTTTTATCAATTTCCCAATTGCCATATTGGGCTTTTTCATTGAATAAATTCTGAGCATCCTGTAAATACATCACCGGATAATGCTCAGTTGATGTTTCATAATCGTGCGGTAACAACGCCCATACTTTTCGGGTTTTGTTTAACTGCGGAATTTCAAATTCTTTGGAAATTAAATGAACTTTGGGTAAAAAGTTGGGTTTAAAAGGCAACCAATTGTGTCGCCATTTGGCCACATGCTCTTTTCTTACTCCGGAATGTTGTTTACACGAACGGTTTTCAGTTCGGTTTCCATATTTGTCAATTTCAACCTCACTCCAATCACCACGGGTAAATTTGTATAATAATTCATCGGGATAAACAAAATCTGGAGCAAAAGTGTAATGATACAAACCTTTGGCCACTTTATCCATTTGAAAACGCTTATCCTGAGTAATCCATTGGTTAAAATTTCCTGAAATATACACCGGACGCTCATCATCTTCATCGGTAGTTAACAGGATATTCAATTGAGGTTCAATGATTTCTTTATCAATTTGTTGGGATGTCGATTGATTATCCGATTTCATATAGGTTGGTAATTCGTAAACTATTTATATTTAATGAGTAAATATAGGCCTTTCAGACGATGATTGAAAATTTTTTTTCTAATGACTGAATTTATAACAGATTTAAAAGTAACCCCTAATTTTCTTCAAAAAAATCTATTTTACGTCATTTTTACCTATCAAAAATCGCATTATTTTTAATAAATTAGCGACTTCAAATTATACAAGACAATCAAATGAAAAATACAGCTTTAACGCACATTCACGAAAGTTTGGGAGCTAAAATGGTTCCGTTTGCCGGATTTAATATGCCGGTTCAATATGAAGGAGTAACTGCAGAACATGAGACCGTACGGAACGGTGTTGGGGTTTTTGATGTTTCCCACATGGGTGAATTTTTACTAACCGGACCTAATGCACTGGCTTTGATACAAAAAGTGACTTCTAATGATGCGTCAACTTTAACTATAGGTAGAGCTCAATATTCGTGTTTACCTAATGCGGAGGGCGGAATTGTAGATGATTTGATTGTATATCGAATGAAAGAGGAACAATATTTATTGGTAGTAAACGCTTCCAACATTGAAAAAGATTGGAATTGGATTTCGTCTCACAATGATTTAGGTGTAGATATGAAAAACCTTTCGGATGACTATTCCTTATTAGCGATTCAAGGACCAAAAGCGGTTGAAGCGATGCAAGTTTTAACTTCGGTAAATTTATCTGAAATTAAATACTATCATTTTGAAGTGGCCGATTTTGCCGGAATTGAGAACGTAATTATTTCGGCTACCGGCTATACCGGTTCGGGCGGATTTGAAATTTATTGTAAAAATGCTGAAGTAGAACAAATTTGGAACAAGGTATTTGAAGCAGGTGCTCTTTTTGGTATCAAACCAATTGGTCTAGCGGCTCGTGATACTTTGCGTTTGGAAATGGGCTTTTGTTTATATGGAAATGACATCAACGATTCGACTTCTCCAATGGAAGCCGGTTTAGGGTGGATTACCAAATTTACCAAAGACTTTGTCAATTCTGAAAACCTGAAAAAGCAAAAAGAAGAAGGCGTTTCCCGAAAATTGGTAGGTTTTGAATTGCTGGAAAGAGGAATTCCACGCCACGATTACGAAATTGTGGATGCCGATGGAAATTATATCGGAATTGTGACTTCGGGAACCATGGCTCCTTCTGTTGGAAAAGGAATTGGGATGGGTTATGTAAAAACGGAATATGCCGCAGTAGATTCTGAAATTTACATTCAAATCAGGAATAATAAAGTATTGGCGAAAGTGGTTAAAATGCCTTTTTATAAAAAATAAAATTTAATAAATAAAAAAATCCGCAATCGCGGATTTTTTTTTATAGTTTAAATACACCTCCAATATTAAATGTGCTGTAGGCATTTTTGATTGGTATTTGAGTATCTTTTATAACTTCTGTTAGACCCGTAATACCTTGAAAATCAATAAGTATACTGAATTTTTGAGATATTTCAATTTTATATCCAATTCCGTAACTTAAACCTAATTGAAAAGAATTTGCTTCATCCTTAACATCTATTCCATTTGTTTTTGCTGACATCAGAAATCCAAAACTTGGACCAAAATTTAAATTCCATTTTCGAGTACTTCCAAAATGCCAATTTGCATTAATAGGTAATGTAAAGTATTCTAACTTATCTTCAAAATTTATATATTGACTGCCCATTGTTTGAAACAAAAGACCGGAGCGTAAACTCCATCTGTCATTAAAATAATAATCGCCATTTACACCAAAATCAAAAGAACTAATAGCTGAATTACTCAATGATTCATTACTGTAATAATTGGCAGATGATAAACCTATAATAGGCGTAACTTCAATTGTTCCTTTTTCTCTATTTTGTGCAAACATTGCAATAGAAGAAAATAACATGGACAAACAAATAATTTTTTTCATATTTAACAAATAAGTATTAGGCTACAAATATAGATTAATATATTTATTAAACTCAAAATAAAATTTTTTAAAGTATTCTGATTTTATACATTTGTCAATAATTAATATAATTGATAAAAGTATTTTAAAAATTGAATTAAATAGAAATGGGAAGAGCGTTTGAATTTAGAAAAGCACGAAAAATGAAGCGATGGTCTGCTATGGCCAAAACATTTACCCGGATTGGAAAAGATATTGTAATGGCTGTTAAAGAAGGCGGTCCTAATCCGGAAACCAATTCACGATTGAGAGCGGTTATTCAAAATGCGAAAGCGGCAAACATGCCGAAAGATAACGTTGAACGTGCCATTAAAAAAGCTTCTGATAAAGATACCGCAAACTTTAAAGAAGTGCTTTTTGAAGGCTATGCTCCTCACGGAATTGCTATCTTAATTGAAACGGCAACTGATAATAACAATAGAACCGTTGCCAATATTCGCAGTTATTTCAATAAATGTAATGGAGCCTTAGGTACACAAGGTTCAGTGGAATTTATGTTTGACCATACGTGTAATTTCAGAATTCCGGCTGAAGGTCAGAATGTAGAAGAATTAGAATTGGAAATGATTGATTTTGGGGTAGAAGAAATCTTTGCTGATGAGGACGGAATTCTAATGTATGCTCCTTTTGAAAGTTTCGGAGCCATCCAAAAAGAATTGGAAAACCGCAATATAGAAATCTTATCTTCCGGTTTTGAACGTATACCTCAAGTAACCAAAGAATTAACTCCTGAACAAGTGGCAGATGTAGAAAAACTTTTGGAAAAAATTGAAGAAGACGATGATGTGATGAATGTATATCACACCATGCAGGAATAAATTAAACTAAAAAACAAAATAAAAAAACTCCTCCACAAGGAGTTTTTTTAATTAGTAAACAATGGTAATTTATACTTTGTTTACCCATTTCTTAACATATTTATTATTTACTTTACAACAAAAAAATGGCCCGATTCAAAGAAAATGATTTGCCAAAATCAAAAATAAATGCCTCTTCATTAAGCAAAGCGATAACTATTTTTAAATATGCCGGTGCACATCGTTGGAAGTTTTTCGTTGGATTGTTATTTTTATTGCTAACGGGGGGTACTGCCCTAGCCTTTCCAAAACTGATGGGAATGTTGGTGGATTGTGTAAAAGATAAAGACCTGAGTGCAGCCAATAATGTAGCCTTGTTATTACTCGGAATTTTATTCTTACAATCCTTTTTTTCCTTTTTTAGAATTTTTCTTTTTGTCAATTTTACCGAAAATACGTTAGCTAATTTGCGTTTTGCTTTGTATGCCAATTTAATCAAATTGCCCATGAACTTTTTTACGCAAAAAAGAGTGGGCGAATTAAACAGTAGAATCAGCTCGGATATTGCACAAATACAAGATACCTTAACCACAACCATCGCTGAATTTCTGAGACAATTCATTTTAATTATTGGTGGTGTAATTCTGTTAGCGAGTGAAAGCATTAAGCTTACGTTTATGATGTTGGCCATTGTGCCTTTAGTTGCGGTTGCGGCAGTAATTTTTGGTCGTTTTATTCGAAAATATTCTAAAAAAGTACAAGATACCGTGGCGGAAAGTCAAGTGATTGTAGAAGAAACACTACAAGGTATTTCTAATGTAAAAGCTTTTTCTAACGAATGGTATGAAATTGGTCGCTATAAGTCGAAAATTAAAGAAATTGTGTCCATTGCTATCAAAGGTGGACAATACCGTGGCTATTTTGCTTCGTTTATTATTTTTTGCTTGTTTGGTGCAATTGTAGGCGTAGTATGGTTTGGTGTAACCTTAAGTATTGAAGGAGAAATGTCAGTGGGTCAATTGATTACGTTCGTATTGTATTCCACATTTGTGGGAGCTTCCTTTGGTGGAGTTGCAGAATTATATGCCCAAATTCAAAAAGCGGTTGGAGCAACAGAACGTGTTTTTGAACTATTAGACGAAAAACCGGAAGATATAAAAAATACTCAAAACGTATCTTCCCTAAAATTACAAGGGAATGTATCGTTTAATCATGTGGGATTTAGTTATCCTTCCCGAAAAGAAATTACGGTTTTATCCGATGTTTCGTTTCAAGCTACATTTGGACAAAAAATTGCTTTAGTGGGTCCGAGTGGTGCAGGAAAATCAACTATTTCCGCTTTATTGCTTCGTTTTTATGATGTGGATAAAGGTGAAATTATCATTGACGGAAAAAATATCCAAGACTATGATTTGACAGAGCTTCGCGGAAACATGAGTATTGTGCCCCAAGACGTTATTCTTTTTGGTGGAAGTATCAGAGAAAACATTGCCTATGGCAAACCGGATGCCACTTTTGACGAAATCAAATTGGCAGCTCAACAAGCCAATGCCTTAGAATTCATTAACGGATTTCCGGAACAATTTGAAACCCTTGTGGGGGAAAGAGGAATAAAACTTTCGGGCGGACAACGTCAACGCATAGCGATTGCCCGAGCTTTATTGAAAAATCCAAGTATTTTAATTTTGGATGAAGCAACATCTTCCCTTGACAGCGAAAGTGAAAAATTAGTACAAGAGGCATTGGAAACCTTAATGAAAGGACGAACCAGCATTATCATTGCTCATCGTTTATCCACTATTCGTTCTGCCGATACTATTTTAGTATTAAACAATGGCATCATTGCCGAACAAGGAACACACAAAGCATTAATGGAAGTAGAAAACGGTATTTATAAAAACTTGAGTAATCTCCAATTTTCAGAATAAAAAAAACGCCAAGCAAATCACTTGGCGTTTTATCTATATTCTATTTTCTAAAAAATAAAGCTTACTTGATAAACTCTATTTTCTGTACTTCTTCCATGTTTATACTGTCAAAGAAACCTTGCTCATTCATCCATTCGTCACTAAATACTTTACTCATATAACGCGATCCATGATCCGGAAAAATAGCAACTACATTTGAATTGGCATCAAATTCACCTTCTTCGGCAAATTGTCTAAGGGCTTGAACAACAGCACCGGAAGTATAACCTACAAATAAACCTTCTTTTACAGCAATCTCACGGGTTGTATGAGCACTTTCTTCATCGGTTACTTTGATGAATTTATCTATAACATCAAAATCTGTAGCAGTTGGTATCAAATTTTTTCCCAGACCTTCAATACGATAAGGATAAATTTCTTCGCTATCAAATTCTCTGGTCTCATGGTATTTTTTTAATACCGATCCATAGGCATCAACACCAAGAATCCTGATATTTGGATTTTTCTCTTTCAAAAACTTTGCGGTTCCCGATAAGGTTCCTCCTGTCCCAC
>JANJWE010000027.1 GCA_024709705.1 Flavobacterium sp.
CAGCACCTACACAAAAGTGGTGGCTAAGTTGTTAAATCAAGCTTTGTGGTTCTTTCAAAGTTTCTGCTTTGTTGACAGTGAAGTGCTTCGAAATCGAAACCTTCGGATAGCCGAAAACTGTTCAAATCACCAAAACTAAAACACTGCATAAAAACACAATAACAAAAATGAAGTAAAAAAATATACAAGATTCACCCCCTCCCCATTTCCCCAAAATCACTTATATTTGAGAATACTTTTTTTAGCTTATGACCCTACACCAATACGTTACGAATTTAAACACCTTATACCAAACCGGAAAAGCCCGAGAGCACAGTTATCGCAGTGATTTGCAAGTATTGTTAACGCATTGGTTACCTGATATTTTGGTGACGAATGAACCTGCACGCAGTGAATGTGGAGCACCGGACTACCTATTGCATTATCAAAAGATCGTTGTGGCCTTGACAGAAACGGATGAGATTATGGGGAGGATTGATAAGATAAACTTTTAACCGTGTATGCCGTTCTATTTTTGAGAAGGCCTTTTGAACCGAACAAACTTGTAGGGCTCCTCTACAAACCCAACTTTTAGTAACACCTAATTTAAAATTAAAATTATGACACCAATTAAAATTCTCATTTGTTTGCTATTCGTTAGTATTCCATTTACGGCTCAAGAACTTGAAATACCCAACGATTTATCGCTTGTTACTGCTGATGATTATAAAAAAACAGAATCGTTGGTTTTGAAAGCCACCGATTGGTTAGCCAACACACCGGTGGGCGAAAATCCGGACAAACGCATTGCCGTAAATGGTTTTTTGATGAAATGGATGAGTGGCAGTCCCACGGTTACCATTGCCTTGGTAGAAGGCATCGTACCGTTGGATTGTGCGGATTGTTTGATGGTTTTTATGAGCGGTTGGACCAAATACAGTTTGGAACATAATTATTCGAAAGATAATACGGCTTGTGCTGTGGCTGGTGCGGAACATGCGATTCGCTTTTATGAAAAAAACAAAGCTGCTCTTGGTAAAAATGCCGATATGGAAAAACTTATCAAACTGCAAAAGAAAGGCAAACTGGAAAGTTATATCGCCTCGAAATTTTAATATTTTTTTACTCTCCTTTTTTTCTTTTCTTCTTTGTGGGGTTTCGGGGAGGGAGATTCCTCCTGCGTCGGACACGAGAGCTTGGCTCGAACTGGCGAAGCAATGACACAACTCTGAGGAAGGACAACTCTGAGGAAGGACAACTCTGAGGAAGGACAACTCTGAGGAAGGACAACTTTGGTTAAGGACAAGGGTAAGGAGATTCCTCCTGCGTGGAACACGAGAACTTTGCTCGAACTGGTGGAGCCATGACACAACATTGGGGAAGGACACGAGGGGTTGGCTCGAACTGGCGAAGCCATGACACAACAAGGTGGCAGGACAACTAGAGGGAAATACTAATTGCAAAAAGGGATGAAACAAGAATCTGTGTGCCTTAATCGTAACCGTATTATCCCCGTTTTATTGATTCATTACCTAAATGATTCGAGCTTCATTTTTCAATACCTTGTTCCGTAAATTTTACTGTTTAAATACGAATTGTATTGCTTCATAGCATTGTTGTAATTGCTTTGGTTAACTGATTGATTGTATCTTCGGGTGGTTTCGGGAGTATAACTGAATCCTTGCCAATCGGACTTAAATAAATTGCTACCTTGGCTTGACGCTTGGGGTTGTGGACGAGAGGCAGCCCATCTTTCGGCTTCTTCTCTTCGCTTGATGGCTAAAGCAGCTTGCATTTTATCCCAATCTCTTTTCATTCTTTCTTCATGTTCTTTGCGAACTTTTTCGTTATAGATTCCCACACGCGTATCGAGAGCAATTAAACCTTGTTCTGCGGAAATAATAGCTTCTACTTGACTCAAGGCTGATTGCCCTATAGGCGTTGGAAAATAATACCCTAGGGTTTCATAACGTTGAAACTTGCTTAAATGGTAACGAGAGGCCAGGTAACATTGCCATTTACCATCTGCTAATTGAGCTACAATCAATTCACGATGTACATAGATATTGTCGTTATTTTCTTCAATAGCGTCACTTAGATGAACAAAGAAATCTTTCCAAACCGGTTTTTCATAGGAACCAAAAGATAATTTTCCCTCGGGGTCGGCTACGGCATAGTTCATTTTACCGTCACTTCCACCGGGAAAAGCCACCATAAAAAAATGATTGAGTAAATAGGTGGCATTCGTTTTGGAATTGGCTTCTTTTTCCTCTGTTAAAATAGGGGTTAAACCTAAACTCCCTTGGGGTATTTCTATGGTTCCATCGGCTTGTAATACACCATATAACCCCTCAATGGATTCACTGGGAACCAACACTTGACGATGAAAAACCTTGTCCGGACTTCTGAAATTACCGGTTCTGTAATCTTTTACCAATTTCAATCCGCTTTCCCCATTGTGACTGGGCATTAAATTGTAGTTTCGGTAAACGATTAGAGCCGGATAATAGGTTTTAATGCGTTTTAATTGTGCATCTAGCACCACAACTTCATGGGTTTTACCCTCTTTTTGAATGGCCAATTGGATATAGCCGTTCCCATAGCGGTAGTAGCGTTTGATGTCTATTTGTTTCCTCCAATCGGTTCGAGGAGAGCCCATAATGGAGAGTTTATCCCATTGCTCCTTTAATTTGGCATCTTCATATAAATACCCCGACATGGTTCCCTTCTTTTCTGGGGTTTGATTGCGTCCCACATAGAGCAATTGTTTGGCCAAAATATGCTGATAGGGCTCTCGAATGAGAACTTCGTCATCCGGAAATAAAGCTACTTCTCCTGATGTTGTATTCAAACGCCAACTGACTTCACCTTGGGCAATTTGCAATTCCTTTTTTTTGAATTTATCCACATCGGTTTGGCTCATGGTATATTTTATGCCCACCAATCCTACGTTTGGTAAAAATTGGATTAGATCTGCACGAAGACCAATTCCTTTTGAATTGACATTGGATTTGGGTTCAAAGCCATTTTTTTCGAATATTTTGGCATGAACGGGCGTATTCTTTTTGGGGAACTTTACATCGCCTTCCACTTTTATGCCTCCAAAACTACTAGCGGTTACAGTATAGGTATTTGTCCCATCGGTAATTGTTGTACTGTATGGTGTGGATTCTATTTTCACCTTACCCCATTGTTGTGGAGCAGTATGGTTTTGAGCTCCCAAAGTTGGGGAGACTGTAACCCATAGAAATGCCAAAAGGGTCGTGTATTTTTTCATGTCGTTACTAATTTTTTGCTTTTAACACTTTTTTTACCGGAAGATCTTCTGTTGTTGTTTCGTATTCTTTTCCGTTTTTATCGATGGTGATGTATTTTCCTTCTTTAAAAACTTTGGCTTTGCCCTTATAAAAAACGGGCAGCGGGTCTAATGCTTTTGTGGAATAGCTAAAGGGAATAATTACTTTTCCGGTTGCATCGATAAATCCCCATTTTCCCTCATCGTTACTAACAGCTGCCAGTCCTTCACTGAATATATTTGCTCCAAAATACTGATAGGGCACCACGACTTTACCGGTTTTATCAATGAAACCCCACTTTCCTTCCAAAAACGATTCCACCGGAGCGAGTCCTTCGGAAAAAGGACGAACACTGAAAAACTCAGCCGGAATTACTTGTTTCCCATTTTTATCAATAAAGCCCCATTGACCCTTGGGTTTATCACAAACGGCTGCTAAACCTTCATAAAAGTTGTCTGCTCCTCCCTGATATTGCGGAGCAATCACTTCTTTTCCGGTAGTGTCGATATACCCGTAGGCTAGTATTGCATTTATTCTTTTTCCGACGATTGCATACCCATTTTTGAAATAATACGGCTTATCATAGTGCAAATGCGTGATTTCTTTGCCTTGTTTGTTGATGTACCCATACAAACGTTGACCTTTAGGACCTTTACCCACAATTCCAAAATCGTTTGCAAAGGGAAATACCTCATCGTAGTGCAAAGGAGTAATTTCGTTTCCTTGTTTATTGATATACCCATACAAACGTTGACTTTTAGGACCTTTACCCACAATTGCAAAGTCATTTTCAAAGGCAAATACCTCATCATACTGAAGCGGAGTGATTTCTTTACCGTTAAGGTCAATAAAACCCCAAAGCATTTTATCGCCTCCCTTTTTTGCGACAATTGTTACGTTGTGTTTAAAATCTTTTACTTGGTCATATTGGGGCATAACTACTGTTTTTCCCTCCAAATTGATGAACCCGATTTTTTGATTGACTTTCACCCAAGCTCTACCTTGATTAAATCCACCGACTTCATCAAAAATAAAACCTGTCAAATTTTTTCCGGTTTTATCTATAAACCCCCATTTATTTCCTTTTTTCACTGCTGCTCTATCCTCCCGAAACATATTAACCTTATCAAATTGCAATGGGATAACTTCCTGACCTGTTTCATCGATAAAACCATAGAGATTCTCTCTAAACACCCAAGCCCTTTCGTTTGCAAAGAAGTCGGAACTATCTTGATAGGCATTGAGTTTGGCTAATGCCCTTTTGCTATCCTCGTTATTAAGAGCAATTGCTTTTTCAAACCACTTTCGAGCAAGGGGTTTATCGACAGAAACTCCCATACCCTCAGCATGCATCACACCCAGCATGTACATAGAAGGAGCATCACCGGCCTCTGCGGCCCTTTTAAACCAACCCACGGCAACAGTCTGGTTTTTTGGAACGCCTTCTCCATTAAAGAGCATTAATCCGGTATTATACAATCCGAGGTTACTTCCTTTTTCACCGGCTCTGCGGTACCATTCAAATGCACTGTATATATTTTTGGGTGTTCCTATTCCTTTGTAATACATCAAACCTACATTGTTCATTGCATCAACCACTCCATTATCTGCTGCTTTTTTGTACCAATAAAATGATTGTTGCTCATCTTTGGCCATTCCGTCGCCATTGTAATACATCGCTCCGATATTATTCATTGCCCTGGCATTCCCTAATTCGGCTGCTTTTTTGTACTCTGCTAAGGCTTTCGAAAAATCGCCTTTATCGTGAGCTGAAAGGGCTTCTTTAAAAATTTGATTACCTAATTCTATAGTCTTTTCATCCAAAGGTTGGGTAGGTTGGATTGTTGTGTCTTGACTTTTATTGACTCGATTTCCGTTTTTATCAATATAGAAGGTTTCTCCGTTTTGTTCTACTTTTGCAACACCCTGTTGAAACGGATAGGCTTTATCATATAGCAGTGGAATAACTATTTTGGTGGTCGTTTTGTCTATATACCCCCACTTCCCTTTTAGTTGTACCGCAGCTCTATTTTCGCTAAAAATAGTAGCGGCATCATCATAAATGGGTTTGATGACTTCATGTTTGACGACTTTAAAACCGTATTTCCCGTTTTTCCCTTTAAAACGAACCCACTCTTGTGCGGCAAGCGAACCACTTAACAATAAAGTTAGAAGGGTAAGATTAAAAAGTTTATTCATCATAATCAACTATTTGCAGTATGCGTTTATTTTAGGTACAATATAATTAATTACCCATGAATAAGCAATAAGGCATTTGACGTATTTTGGGAAGATTTTTGGGTTAAGTTTGATAGCGGAATGGTATAACTGAGATGAGATTCCTCTTGCGTCGGAATAACAAGGGGACTTGAAATTCACAACTTTGGGAAAGGACAACTTTGAGGAAACAGATTCCTCCTGCGTCGGACACGAGAGCTATGCTCGAACTAGTGGAGCCATGACACAACATGGTGGAAATGCTTTATGAGATTCCTCCTGCGTCGGACACGAGAGCTATGCTCGAACTGGCGAAGCAATGACAACTTTGGGGAAGGACACGGGGGGTTTACTCGAACTGGTGGAGCTATGTGATAACTTGTTGAAGAAGTGACATGGCTCCTTTAAGGAATGCCTGTTTGGCTGATTTATTTGATTGTCTTATACCTCATTAAACCTTACTTTAAAGTTCAAGTCTAATTCACAAAGATTTTGACTCATGGAACAGCATCATTTAATTTCGTTACGGTTGGGGTTTTCTACCCGTGAAGCCCAAAAAGTGAAACAACTGGGCTTATCATCGTATCTTGCGAATCAATTGAATGCATTGGTTTCTGTTCCTGAACCTGATTTTTTAAAAGACACTCCAAAAACAATACAAGACTTTCGTGCCTATCGTCAAAAAATGGCGAACGAAGGCGATGAACAGTCCCTAGCTAAAGACCTTGTAAAAAAAAATCTTGCGTGGAAAGTGTTTATCCTAACCCGATGTTTTGAGAGTCCTACACCCTTGCGGGAAAAAATCAATTTGTTTTTTCAAAATCATTTTGTGACTACTCTCATGGGGGTAAAAATGCCCTATTGGACGTACACTTATTATGCCACCCTCAATAGGTATGCATTAGGGAATTATAAAACCTTAGTTAAAGAAATGGTGTATTCTAATGCTATGCTTTTGTATTTGGACAACCATCAAAACCGAAAAGGAGCAACCAATGAAAACCTTGCGAGAGAATTACTAGAGCTTTTTACTTTGGGTGAAGGTCATTATAGTGAAAGCGACATCAAAAATACGGCACTTGCATTAACGGGATTAACCTTTGGTGATGCAAAAGGAATGTATCGTCCGTTTTTAAGAGATAACACAATCAAAACCCTTTGGGGTGTGTCTGGTAACTTTACTATTGATGAAGTTATTGATCTGATTTTTGAACAACCCCATACGGCCTATTTTATTACCGAAAAAGTGTTGAAATGGTTTTTTGAAGATGCACCAAGTCCCGCTAAAATCAAAAAGTATGGCGATTATTTAAAGTCCCAAAAGTTTGAGTTAAAACCCTTTTTTCTATATCTGTTTGAAAACGAATGTAGATTGGATAAAGGGGGTACTCAAATAAAAAATCCGTTAGTTTATTTGTTTCAGGTTTATCACGATTTACAATTAGAACCCCATTATCCTTTTATGGCCTTCTGGTTGAGAAATCAAGGTATGGATATCTTTGATCAACCTAACGTAAAAGGATGGAAAGGGGGTAAAGAATGGCTTACCGCTCAACTATACAGTGATAGAAATCAGTTTGTTGATTTTATACTAAGTAATAATCCCATTCTAGCCGAAAGACTGAGTAAACGGTTGGAAAAATTGGATATTGGAAAGCTCTCATTTGAACCGCGTTTAGCCTTAGAAAATGCCCAAAATGCGAAATCCCTTCTGGAAGAACTCACAGATAGAATGGTGTTTGCAACGAATGAAGATATGTGGACAGAGCTAAATGAATTGCTCAAGTACGATTTTGATATCACTTCGGAAAATGCTTTAAAAAGCCTCTTGAAAGTCTATCAATATTTAGCAAAAACACCAGAATTTCAACTTATTTAGCCATGAAAAGAAGATCCTTTTTACAGTTAACCGCTACGGGAACAGGCGGACTCATGTTGTTGCCTAATTTTTTAAATGCCCAATCGCTTTGGACATCAGATACGGGATTGGAAACTGATAACGTTGTTGTGTTCATTCAGCTTAATGGCGGTAATGATGGGTTGAATACTTTTATTCCATATGATAATCCGTTGTATTATGAAAACCGTCCGACTATAGGAATTGGCAAATCTGAAATTATCAATGCCATTAATGGCATGGGTTTTCATCCGGCATTGAAAGACTTGGCTACTATTTCACAAGAAGGGAATTTAAGTATTATTCAAAATGTAGGCTATCCGGAACCCAATCGTTCCTATTTTAGAAGTATTGAAATATGGCAAACGGCTTCTGACAGTCATCAATACTTAGATGATGGATGGCTGGGTAGGTTTTTGGAAATTCAATGTAAAACTGATAAAGTAGCAGGACTTAATGTAGACCGTATTGATAATTTGGCCTTAAAATCATCTTTGATGCATACGGTAACCGTAAAAGATTTTAATACGTTAAGAAACTATTCCGTTAATGATAAAGAAGTTACTTTATCGGATAATCCACAATTGGATTTTGTTCGAAAATTGCAATTTGCGTCATTAGAGGGTATGGAAGAAATACAAAAAGCTCTCAAAAAGGCACCGGCACAAGACGTAACCTATAGTCAGAATGAATTAGCTAAAAATCTGCAATGGATAGGTAAATTAATCAAAGGGAATTTGCCATCAAAAGTCTATTATACCTCTTTGAATGGATTTGACACCCACCGTAACCAAACGGCTTTGCATCACAAACAGCTTTCACTTTTAAATGATGCGGTATATTCTTTTTACAACGACCTGAAAAAAAGCCGTTTATTACCTAAAGTTACCGTAGTCATTTTTTCTGAATTTGGGCGACGTGTAAAAGAAAACGGCTCGGGTACTGATCATGGGACTGCGGGTCCTATGATAGTGATTGGGGGACAAAACAAAGGGGCTCTAATCGGTAAAAATCCGGATTTAACTCACTTAGACAACGGCGATTTACAATATGCTATTCATTTTAGGAGTGTGTATGCGGCTCTACTTCGCAACAAATTTAACTTTGACCCCACTACTATTGGAATTGATAATCCTCCTTTGAGCGGATTGTTTTGATTTTTTAATATTGGTTGAGATGTGTCTTGTGGTTAACCTGACACGACGGGGTATGGGAACTGATGCAACAAGAGAAAATGATACCTCTGACGAATACATTTCTAATCGTCTTTGCGAGACAAATCCTTAAAAATTCCTTTTTAATCCGTATTATTCGAATTTAAATGACACCTTATTGAATAGACAAACCCTTTCAAGCTGAACGCCACTTGTATAGGTCACGTACTTTCTGTGATAGGCGAAAAACTATTTTTTAATTCCTTCATCTTTAGGATTTCAAACATTTTCAAATTGTCAGGGTTGAGTTAGTACATCCAAAACTATGAGTATGGGTAAAAATCACTATACATACCGTATCCCTTTAACTGCTAGTACTATTCATTTTCTAAGGCACTTAATCGTTGTAATATCGATTGAATTAGAGCTTCTTGTTTTTGCAATTGTTCTTTGAGAGCTTGGTTTTCAAACGATAGTTTCTGACTATTTTCTTCCAATTCTTTGTTTTTACGGTTGAGTTCCTGTAAGGCGTTTATGGAGGCTACCAATATGGGGTGCATATTAAAATTCAAAAAACCATCGCTATCTGTTCCTACGGCTTCAGGAAATACTTTTTGTACTTCTTGAGCACTAAAACCGGCATAGAGAGTTTTTAATACCTCAGGATCAAAAGTTCTTTTGCCGTTATTTTTGTAGTAATAGTTGATGGTTTTCAATTGCATAATGTCATCTAAGCCTTTAGAAAATATACCAGTGATGGTTTTTAAACGTTCATCTGAAACTACGGTCCAAGTTGTAGTTCCCGGTTTTCTGCCTTCATCTACCCCCAATTCAAACCTTCCCAGAGGGTTGGTTATTCCAATACCTACATTGGTATTGGCTGTTGCTCCATTTACTCCATTAATACTACCCAAAACTAAAGTATTACTAGCATCTACTCGGGCACGGGCACCGATAGCCGTGGCATTGGTTAAACCATTTTCTCCAACATTCGCTCCATAACCTACCGCGGTATTTTGAGAACCGGTAGTATTGTTATCAAGGGCAAACATTCCCAAAGCGGCATTTTCTGAACCCGTTGTATTAAAAAATAAAGCATTTAGACCAAAACCGGCATTTCTAATCCCTGTAGTGTTGCTTCGCAATGCATTTTCACCTGCGGCTGTATTGTTTATACCTTCAGTATTAAAAAGCAAAGCCAAGTTACCCAATGCTGTATTACTTGTTCCAATGGTGTTGTTTTGTAGAGCTGCTCCTCCTAGAGCCGTATTATTACTTCCGGAAGTATTAAAACGAAGTCCATCTGTACCCAAAGCTACATTATTATTTCCAGTGGTATTAGCTAATAAAGCACTACGTCCAACAGCAACATTAGAACCTCCCGTGGTATTTAATTGTAAAGCTTGCATTCCAAATGCCGTATTTAAATTTCCTGTGGTATTGCTTGAAAGTGTACCAGAACCAAATGCGGTATTATCGCTACCGGTAGTATTAGCAGAGAGTGTACTTACCCCAAAAGAAGTATTTACAGAACCTATTCGTCCAGCCGAAGCGTTGTTTCTTCGAAACACCAGATCCTGATTATCTGTTGTCCCTATAAAATTTGTTGCAGGATTAGTTCCGGCATTCCCTAACAATCCCCAAGCACTGGCGGTTACATTTTGCCAAGTGGAAGTACCATTGGCATCACTGGTTAAAACCCGACCCGCGGCTTGGTTGCCATCTACCATACGGATATTGCCTACCACATGTAAGCGGTCTAGGGGCGTAGTAGTGCCGATACCTACGTTTACGGTGGCTGTAGCACCGGCGACTCCATTGATGCTACCCAATACCAAAGCATTGCTGGCATTGACTCTAGCCCGAGCCCCAAGAGCTGTAGCATTGGTTAAATTATTGGCTCCTACATTTGAAGCATATCCTATTCCGGTGTTTTCAGTACCAGTGGTGTTAGCGTCAAGGGCAAACACACCCAATGCAGAATTATCGGTACCAGTTGTATTAAAAAATAAAGCATTCAGACCAAAACCGGCATTTCTAATTCCGGTTGTATTGCTTCTTAAAGTATTTTCACCCATAGCCGTATTATTGGTTCCCTCTGTATTAAAAACCATAGCTTGGTTACCAACAGCTGTATTACTTACTCCAATTGTATTGTTTTGAAGGGAAGCCCGACCAATAGCCGTATTACTACTACCGGTGGTGTTCAATCGCAGGGCATCCAATCCATAGGCAGAATTATTATTTCCGGAAGTATTGTTCAAAAGGGCATTGACACCGGTGGCTGTATTGGAAGTTCCAGTGGTATTGGCAACAAGAGCACTTCCCCCAATGGCCGTATTGGATACTCCAATTCTTCCAGAAATAATATTGTTTCTTCGAAACACTACATCTTGATTATCTGTGGTCCCGATAAAATTAACAGTAGGATTAGTCCCGGCATTACCCAATAATCCCCAAGCACTAGCGGTTACATTTTGCCAAGTGGAAGTACCATTGGCATCACTGGTTAAAACCCGACCGGCAGCTTGGTTGCCATCTACCATACGGATATTCCCCACCACGTGCAA
>JANJWE010000049.1 GCA_024709705.1 Flavobacterium sp.
AAAAGGGAAATCTATAGTGTTAAAAGTTCCGGGCGAAGCCGAGGCAAGATAAACACTATACCGCATTCTTACGCTACAAGCGTTTCCATTATTGTTCTTAAAGGTTTTTACTTCACCTCCACGTAAAATAAAGGTTCCTGAGTTTTGTATAAAAACACCAAAATTTGTATTAGTAAAAACATTTGCTGGGGGACCAATTAAATTAGCACCTTCTCCTGTAGTATTAAAAAAGTTGGAAGTGTTGCAGTTTGTAAGCCAAATAGCTGAAGCAAAAGTTCCGAAATTTTGGGCAGATACTTGTAAAAAAGGGCATAAAAAAAGACAGTAGAAAAGGAGTAATTTTCTATTCATGGTTTTTGGATTTTTAGTGTTTCAAAAAAATCAAGTACACTAAAATATAAAAAATTAGGAATCCTATAAAAAGAACTTTAAAATTTTCAAGTATTTGAAATTCGCAAACGTTGTAGTTTGATAAATAAATGAAATGTTGTGTAAAAGGCATAAAAAAACCCCAACTTTAGTTGAGGTTTTGTGCGGGTGATAGGACTCGAACCTACACACCTTGCGGCACCAGATCCTAAGTCTGGCGTGTCTACCAATTTCACCACACCCGCAGGGTTATAAAACAGTAGCTGTTTCAATAAGTGGGTGCAAATATAGAGATTATTTTGAATTTTATTCAAGTTGATTCAATTTTTTTACCCTTAATTTTTTTGTACTTTTGAACTTTATCATTTTACTTTCAAACATGGACAACATAAAAAACTACGTTCAACAAAATAAAGAACGTTTCATTGATGAACTCATCGAATTATTAAAAATACCTTCTGTAAGTGCTGATTCTGCCTATTCACAAGATGTTATCGATACAGCCGAAGCCGTAAAAACCAGCCTCGAAAAAGCCGGTTGCGATTTCGTAGAGCTTTGTGAAACTCCGGGGTATCCCATCGTTTACGGAGAAAAAGTAATCGACAAAAACTTGCCAACCGTTTTAGTGTACGGACATTACGACGTACAACCACCCGACCCCATGGATTTATGGACTTCGCCACCGTTTGAACCGGTGATCAAAACCACCGAAATTCACCCGGAAGGTGCCATTTTCGCCCGTGGTTCTTGTGATGATAAAGGGCAAATGTACATGCACGTGAAAGCTTTTGAGTATATGATTGCCAACAATTGCTTACCATGCAACGTTAAATTCATGATCGAAGGCGAGGAGGAAGTCGGTTCCAAAAGCCTCAGCTGGTTCGTAGAACGCAACCAAGATAAACTGGCTAACGACGTAATTCTAATTTCCGATACCGGAATGATTTCTAATCAACAACCTTCCATTACCACCGGTTTACGTGGTTTAAGTTATGTAGAAGTTGAAGTAACGGGACCCAATCGCGACTTACATTCCGGATTGTATGGCGGAGCAGTGGCGAATCCCATCAACATTTTAGCCAAAATGATTGCATCGTTGCATGACGAAAATAACCACATCACTATTCCCGGTTTTTACGACAAAGTGGAAGAACTTTCTACTGAAGAAAGAGCCGAAATGGCCAAAGCACCTTTTTCACTAGACGACTATAAAAAAGCATTGGATATTGAAGATATTCACGGCGAAGCCGGTTATGTAACCAACGAACGCAATTCCATCCGACCAACCTTAGATGTTAACGGAATTTGGGGAGGCTACACCGGCGAAGGTGCCAAAACCGTGATTGCCAGCAAAGCTTACGCCAAAATTTCCATGCGATTAGTACCGAACCAAGACTGGCAAGAAATCACCGAATTGTTCAAAAAACACTTCGAAAGCATCGCACCCAAATCGGTAAAAGTAAAAGTAACGCCGCATCATGGCGGTCAAGGTTATGTAACGCCAATCGACAGCATTGGTTATCAAGCGGCCAACAAAGCGTATACTGAAACTTTCGGAGTACCGGCTATTCCAGTGCGTTCCGGCGGTAGTATTCCGATTGTGGCTCTCTTCGAAAAAGAATTAAAATCCAAAACCATCCTAATGGGATTCGGTCTCGATAGCGATGCCATTCACTCGCCAAACGAGCATTTCGGAATCTTCAATTACCTCAAAGGAATCGAAACCATTCCGTTGTTTTACAAATATTTTGTAGAGTTGAGTAAATAGCATCACGCTTTATTTAACGAAATAGATATTTGCGTCTTTGCGACTTTGCGTGAAATAATCTCGCAAAGACGCAAAACATTTAAATCGTTTATTCTTCTGAGTAAACGGTTTTTTTATGGCCCCATTTCGGGCTGTTCGCTGCAAGTCCTCACAAAAAATACCATTTTCAACAACCCAAAAAGAGCTTCCGTTGGTCGCTTTTTTGGCTTGAGAAAATTGGTATTTTTTTGTTCCGGGCTTTCCGCTACCATCCCGGGTGCAAAGTGTATCATCAAAACATTTCAACTTGAAACCTGACACGAGCCCAAAGGGCGACTGGCAAAACAAACCTGAAACCTGAAACTTGAAACAAATCAAATAAACCACAACAATTTGAAACATTTTCCGTTAATTCTCTACTAATCAATCATCATCAATCAAAATCAATCCTCATGCTCAAAAAATTCTTCCTGCTTTGTTCGGGTGCCGACAAGCAAATCATCGAAAGTTGTTCCGATGGCGAACAAAACAAATATGTCGGAATTGGTGCCACGGTTTTCTTTACAGCAGTCATGGCTTTTATTGCCGGCAGTTATGCTCTTTACACCGTTTTTGACAACGTTTACATGGCTGTGTTTTTTGGACTCGTTTGGGGTTTACTCATTTTTAACCTCGACCGTTTTATTGTTTCCACAATTAAAAAAAGAGACAGCTTTCTGGACGAATTCATTCAAGCTTCACCCCGAATTGTGTTGGCGGTAATCATCGCCATTGTCATTTCAAAACCCTTAGAAATCAAAATTTTTGAAAAAGAAATCAATACCGTTTTGCTGAAAGAGAAAAACGAAATGGCATTGAATAATAAAAAACAAGTCGCAAATTATTTTCAAACCGATGTAGGCCAAAACAAAGCCCAAATCGACAGTTTAAAATCCGATATCTTGAAAAAAGAGAAAGAAGTCAACGATTTATATGCCGTTTACATCACCGAAGCCGAAGGAACCGCAGGTACCAAAAAACTCGGAAAAGGGCCGGTTTACAAAGAAAAGCGAGAAAAGCACGATGCAGCTTTACAGGAATTAGCGACTTTAAAAACCACAAATCAAACCAAAATCGCTGAATTAGAAGCCAAAGGGAAAACCCTGCAAGCCGATTTGGATAAAAAAGTAGCCGAAACGCAACCCATCATCGATGGTTTTGATGGTTTAATGGCTCGCATTAATGCATTGGATAAATTGCCTTGGTTGCCGTCCTTTTTTATCATGTTACTTTTCTTAGCGATTGAAACTTCTCCGATTATTGCCAAATTATTGTCACCATGTGGTGAATATGATTTTAAACAGGAAGATGGCGAATTAGCTGTGAAAAACGTATTAGCCCAAAACAAATACCAAAGCGAATTGCAAAAACAAACAGACGCTTCCATATACGATAAAGTTTATGCCGACATTCGGGAGGACAAAGGTTTATATGATTACAAGAAAAAACGAGCTATTGAATTGTTAGAATTGCAAGCGGATGGTTTTGTAGAAAAGCAGAAGAAATCGCTTTAAGTTTTTTAACCGCTAAAAGTTTTATTTAACCGCAAGGTACGCCAAGTTTTCGCCAAAGTTCACAAAGGTTTTTTTGCGTTCTTTGTGTATTTCTTTGCGAACTTTTCGGTTAACTTTTCAAAATTCTATTTCGCGTTTTTTGCGAAACCTTAGCGAACTTTGCGGTTAAGAATTCTCGACTTCACTTTGTGCCTTTTTCGTTAAGCTTTTAAACACCAATTCATAGGAATGGTTTATCAATTCCCGCATCATTTTGTCATCCACATCGCTGTGAAAAACAACGGTATTCCAATGTACTTTGCTCATGTGATAACCAGCTGTTATCGCATCATATTCCGCACGAAGTTCTAATGCTCTTTCAGGGTCGCATTTTAAGTTTAATGATGGAGTTCCGTTTTCCCAATCTTTCAAAGAAGTGAGACAGAACATTTTTCCACCGACTTTAAACACTAAAGTATCTTCATCAAAAGGGAAGTGTTCGGTGACGGCTTTTTTGGAGAGGCAGAATTGATAAAGTTGTTCTATGTTCATGATTTTTCGTTTTCTGTGTCATTTCGACGAAGGAGAAATCACATATCGTTTGTTGTGATTATTAAAGCAGTCTTATCAAGATTTGTTTCTTTTAAATGTACGATATTTTTAATTGTGTTTTCTTCAAAACTAAGTTCAGTAATTCTATTCACACTTGAAGGAAATCCGTCAATAACTAAAAAGCAATTCTGACAATTCAAATCATTTAATTCAAAAAATTCATTAATAAACCGATTTAAATTATATTCGTTCAATTTATAAAGATTTGATTTGTATTTCTGATGTATATTAACGGTTTTACTTTTTTTATCTACAATAATTCTATTAATATTATTCTTGTTAAGAAAAAAATTTTTAAAAACAATTTCTTCATCATTTAAAAAGAATTTATAATCAGTGTTATACTTTTCAATGATTTTATTTCTGTCATAATTAATGTTTTTGGTTGAACAGCCAAAACATATAGTTAATAGTAAGATGTATATATATTTCATTTATAAAATAGAATAAAGAATCGGTTTAGACGGCGAAGCATCATTTTCAAAAGAACTTATCTGCAAATTCAGTAGATAAGAACCATCTTTCACTTTATCTTCCACAAAAATCAATTCCGTAATCGTGGCATTTTTTAGTACATCATCATTTAAATCATTCACATCTTTCACGTTCCAAAAGGCTTTGTGAGCCAAAAGTTTACCTTCGTCTTTTTCTTTATCTACACTCGGTAAATCAATTAATAAATGTTGAATGCCGCTTTCGCGAATAAAAGTAGCCGCTTCTTCATGCAAATAAGGCGGATTGGTATGGGAATAATTTTTGGATTTTTTTTCTTGTAAATTGGGTAAGGTTCGAATGATAATGGCTTCCGGAATTGCATTCCCTAACGCTTTTTCTACTTGATTTTTCGTAATCACAAAATCGGCTCCATCTTGTTCCGGTTGTATTGAAATCAGTTGAGCTGTAAAGAAAAAGGTTTTCAAAGCTTGATTGATGCTGAAAAATTCCTTCGTAATATGTCCCAAACATTCGGTGTGCGTACCGTGTCCGTGCGGATTGAAAAAAATGTTGTTGAAATTGGTTGTTGCACCGCCTTTCACACTTCCCAC